>DASYXX010000290.1:0-7422 GCA_035934395.1 Streptosporangiaceae bacterium | reverse complement strand
GGGCGGGGTCGTGATCGAGGACGATTACGACGGGGAGTTCCGCTACGACCGGCGCGCGATCGGGGCCGTGCAGGCCCTGGCGCCCGAGCACGTCATCTACGCCGGCACGGCCAGCAAGACGCTGGCCCCGGCGGTACGGCTGGCCTGGATCGTGGTGCCGCCGCAACTGCTCCCCGACATCCTGTCCGCCAAGTCACTGACCGACCGGCACGGCAGCAGCCTGGACGAGCTGACGCTCGCGGAACTGATCACGTCCGGCGAGTACGACCGGCACATCCGGCGTTCCAGGCTGCTCTACCGCCGTCGGCGCGACCGGCTGGTCGCGGCGCTCGGCCGCAGCATGCCCCGGCCGCAGATCAGCGGGATCGCGGCGGGCCTGCAGGCCGTCCTCCGGCTTGCGCCCGGCATGCGGGAGGCCGACGTGGTGGCGACGGCCGCCGCGCGCGGCCTGGCGCTCGAGGGCATGCGTGACTACTGCCCGGCCGGCATCACCTATCCCGAGGCGCTGGTCGTCGGCTACGGCACCCCGCCCGCCCACGCGTTCACCACCGCCGTGACCCGCCTATGTGCCGTGCTCAGCCCCGCCGGCCATTAGCGTCGCCCGAGGGCGCGGGCAGAGTTCGGCACCTGATACATGTAAGCCCGGATTTACAGGGACCGTGAAGTCCGGCGGTTTGGAGGTCGATGGCCCATCGACCACCCTCTATGTGCCCGCCGTGGAATAACCCGTTGCGGTGGCCTCGGGCTGCCAGCGTCGTGGTATGCAGGCTGCGAAGGGTCGCGGTGATCCCCGCCGGCGGCCCGGCCGGCGGGCATCGCGGTGATCTAGGACCGAAAACCCTCTATTTCATCCATTTGACCCTAGATCACGAAATCGGATCCGCGCTCCATGATCAAATCAGCGTGTTGATCTTTTGCGGGCCCTATCGTGGCAGATGGCCCATCGACGCCATTGGCGAGCCCGCGCGGTCAGCGGATCATGTGGGGAGAGCGCCGCCGGAGATCGTCACGCACGTCGGAGCCCAGGCGGCGGGTCTCGTGCCGGTTGAGCAGTGCGCCAGCGGCCGCCCCGGAGAACAGCGGCCCGAGCGACATCGCGCTGCGCCCGGCGCGGGCGAGCAGCCGGCGCTGGAGGCGCTTGCGCAGCGGGGAGCCCACCACCAGGACCACCCCCGCCGGGCCCAGCGCCACGCCGCGGCGGTGAGCCCAGGCCGCGACGTACGCGAGCATGCGCTCGGGCGTCGACCCGGGGGCACGCATGCCGTACACCTCGTGCAGTTCGGCCACCAGCTTGATCTCGATGCCGACCAGGGCCAGGGTCTCCACCGCGACCTCGACCGGGGCCGCGGGCAGCGGCAGCACCATCGCCATGCCGGCCGTCGCTCCCACGGCCGACGCCGCGCGGGACGCGCCGAGGATCAGCGCGTCGGCGAGTTCCTCAGAGTTCCGGCCGGGGAACTGCGCGCGGAGCGTCTGCTGGTCCCGCACGGGCAGCCGGGGAGCCATCGCGAGCACCTGCGACGTCAGCCAGCGGCCGCCCGACTGCATGCTGTGCCAGCCGGCCCGCCTGCTGCGGCGCGCGAGCCGGGAGATCGCGGCGGTGAGCCTGCGGCGGCGGGACGGCGCCGTGGCCTCGCTCAGCTCGCCGACAAGCTCGGCAACCTCTTCCGGCAGCGCCTGCGGGGTCGCATCCGGCCGGGTGGCCGGCAGGTGACCGGAGTTCTCCATAGTCAAGGGCTACCCGAACCCGCCGGTCGTACGCGAATCGGGGACGCCGCCACGGCCAGCCGGGCCAGCCGGGCCAGCCGGGCCACACGGGCCAGAGGGGCCAGTCGGGCCAGACGGGAACTCAGTCGGACCGCGAGAAGATCCGCAGGAAGAACAGGAACACGTTCAGCAGGTCGAGAAAGATCGACGCGGCGATCAGCGGCGCCGAGTTGAGATCCTTGGAGCGGCGCAGCCGCTGAAAGTCGAACATGGTCAGCCCCGCGAAGATCACCAGCCCTAGCACCGAGTAGACCAGCACGCCGTGCGGGATGTGGACGAAGATCAGCACGATCCCGAACACGATGAGCGCGATGAGCGCGAGGAAGCTCACGCGGCCGATCACCGACAGGTCCCGCCGGGTCGCGTAGCCCGCCGCCCCGAAGCCGGCCACGAACAGCGCGGCTGCGCCGCCGGCCTGCCACACGACCTGCGGGTTCGTGGTCGTGTAGTACAGGATCGTCGGCGAGACCGCCACGCCGAGCAGGACGCCGACCGCGAAGAGCAGGCCCGCGGTCACCGTCCCCGACCGCCGCACGGTGAAGTTCATGCTGATCAGGCACACGAAGGCGGCGATGTAGCCCACGATCGCCCAGCCGTGGCCCAGGTTGCGCCCGAGGTAGGCACCGAGCGCGAAGAAGCCGGCCGTGACCGCGACATAGCCCATCGTCTGGCCGAACAGCGTATGGGTGCGATCGCGGGTCGCGGTCGCGCCGTACCCCCGATAGTCCAGGTACTCGCTCATGATGTGCTCTGCCTTCCGTGTGGTCCCCGCTGCACCCGTAGCTGCCATTCAATACAACGCTCCGGGCGGCCGGCCAGAGCAAGCTGACCGCATAGTGTCTAAGCATGACCCGGATGCTGCCGCTATTCCCGCTCGGCAGCGTGCTCTATCCCGGCCTGCTGCTGCCGATGCACATTTTTGAGGACAGGTACCGGAAGCTCGTCCACGACCTGCTGGCCGAGCCGGAGCCGCGGCGCTTCGGCGTGATCGCGATCCGCGAGGGCCGCGAGACCGGCGCGGACGGCGTCTCGGCGCTGTATGACGTCGGCTGCACCGCGACCGTGCGCCAGGTGATCGAGCAGGAGGACGGCCGGTTCTACCTGATCACCGTCGGCACTCAGCGATTCCGGGTGGCCGAGATCGACCGCTCCGAGCCGTACCTGCGCGGACAGGTGGACTACCTCTCCGAGGACACCGGCGACCGCGAGGCCGCGCAGGTCGCGGTGCAGGAGGTGCAGAGCGGTTTCCGCGCCTACCTCGACGCGCTGGCCGAGCGGGGTGCCATCCAGGTAAGCACGCCGGACCTGCCCGACGAGCCGGTCCAGCTGTCGTATCTCGTCGCCGCGTCGATGATCGCCAACCTCAGCGAGAAGCAGGCCCTGCTCGCCCAGCCGGATGCGCTGCACAGGCTGACCACGGAGCGCGCGCTGTTGTCCCGGGAGAACGCGATGCTGCGCTCGCTCACCTCGGCGCCGGCGCCGGAGTTCCGGCACCTGCCCTACAACCCCAACTAGGGCGGCTCGGCGCCCTTAGATCGGGATCCACTCGGTCACGACCGCGGACCGGCCCTCCCCGGGCGTCGGGCCGAGGCGCAGGCTGACCGGCCCCGCGGGCATCTGGTCGGCGACAAAGCGGCCGAACTCGTCCGTGGCGATCGTCACGACCTCGTCCTGGCGACGTATCTCCACCTCGGCCCGTTGCGGCGGCACCAGCTGACCGATCAGCCGCCGCGCCGGACCGGCGGCGGTGACCTCTACCTCGATCGTCAGCCCGCTGGCCCGGAACGAGAGCAGCCGCTCCTGCTGATGCCCCCGGACCAGCGCCGCCTCGTCCTGGTCGGCCAGCGAGTCGAAGGCCAGCTCGGCCAGCTCGGCGTCGATCGTGCGCCACGCATAGGCGTCGAGGGCTGCCTGCACCAGGCGGTCGGGGACCGGCTCGAGCCGGGCGGCGAGCCCGCGGAGCTCCTCCTCGAGCCTCGCGTCGTCGGGCTCGTCGTCCACGTCTCGTCTCCTGTCCTGCCGCTCATAGATTATGAGGACGCCGGGCGCCTCTAGATACCTGATCCGGCGTTTGTCAAGCGAGTTTTTCGCGAAGCAGCCGCAGGCAGCGCGCCCGGGTAGGCCCGATGCTGCCCACCGGCCGGTCGATCGCGGCCGCGACCTCCGCGTAACTCGGCGGCGGGGTCGCCATCAGCAGACGGAGCAGCAGCTGACACCGCGCGGGCAGCGTCCGGAACGCCCGCCAGAGCTGATCGGCACGCTCGGACCGGAGCACCGCCTGCTCCGGCGTCTCCCCTCCCGCCTCCTGGGCGTCGAAGATGGCGTCGTCGTCGGTGAGGACGACCCTCGCGCTGGCGCGCGATGCCCGCATGGCCTCGCGGCGCGCCGTGGTGGCCAGCCAGGCCCCGACATGCTCGGGGTGGTCAAGACGGCCGATATGCTCGGCCAGCCGCAGCCAGGTGACCTGGAAAACGTCGGCCGCGTCCGCCGAGCCGAGACGGTAGGCGCGCGTCACCGACCAGATCAGCCCGCTGAACTGCTCCACCAGCGCCTTCCACGCGGCGTCGTCGCCGCGCGCGGCGGCCGTGACCAGCTCACCCGCCCGCCGGGACCGCTCAGGGTCGGTGGGCATGGCACCGGTGACCACGGCCGCCCGCTCGCCGCCAGTCGCTCATCGTGTCTCCCTCCCGCCACAATGGCGTTTCCAGACCCGTTCCCTGGATTTAACAACAATGTCTTGTCCGCGGGAAATAGCACGGCTAGCCGGGCACGCTGGTCAGCGGCTTTACATACCGGACTTCCATAACGCTCCGCCCGCCGCCGTAGCTCCACGGCTTCGCCGTGCCGTCCGGGCGCCATCCGCGCGATTCGTAGAACCGCCGTGAAGGATGGTTATCGGCCAGGACCCAGAGGCTCGCCTCGGTGAACCGGGCCTCGGTCAGGCGACGGGCCGCCGCGGCGAGCAGCCGGGTTCCCGCGCCCTGCCCCTGCCAGGCGGGGTCCACGTAGATCGCGTACACCTCGCCCCCCGCGTCGCCCTCGCGGCTCGGGCCTCCGGACACGAAACCCCGGACCCGGCCGAGCTGCTCGAAGACGAGCGCGAAAATACCGTTACGAGGCTCTGAAATCCTCGTGCGCCAGTCCCTGGCACGCTGGTCTATATCAAGACCGGCCAGGAAGTCGTCGGGCAGCAGGCCCGCGTACGCGTGCTGCCACGTGCCGACGTGCACGGCGGCGATCTCGGCCGCGTCCTCCGGCCTGGCCAGCCGAACGGTGCCGTCCGGACTCGTCGCGGCGGTCACGTCCCGGCCTCCCCTGGGAGGATTTGATCGGCCACATAAGTTACTCCTACCGTCTCCAGCTGTGACGGCCGGACCCATGCGGCCCGCCGGCGCCCGCTCCTGACGAGAGGCAGCACGATGCCAGCACCAGAGATCGCCGACCTGGACCCTGACGAGCGCGACATCGTCGCGGTCGTCCACGACTGGGTCGAGGACAGCGTGCGTCCCGTGGCGCGCGACCTCGAGCACGACAACGCCTACCCGGGCGAGCTCATCGAGGCGATGAAGCAGCTTGGCGTATTCGGGCTGGCCGTGCCACAGGACTACGGCGGCTCCGGCGTCTCCACGCCCTGCTTCGCCCTGGTCACCGAGGAGCTGGCCCGGGGGTGGATGAGCCTGGCCGGGGCCATGGGCAGCCACAGCGTGGTCGCTCGCCTGATCACCCTGTTCGGCACCGAGGCCCAGAAGGACGGCTGGCTGCCGCGGCTGGCCACCGGCCAGGCCCGCGCGGCCATGGCGCTGACCGAGCCCGCGGGCGGCTCGGACCTGCAGGCGATCCGCACCCGGGCGACCGCGGACCGCGCCGGCTACCGGCTCGACGGGGTGAAGACGTGGATCACCAACGCGCGGGCGGCCGACGTCGTCGCCGTGCTGTGCAAGACGGACGTCGAGGCGGTCCCGGCCAGCCGCGGGATCAGCATCCTGCTGGCCGAGAAGGGTCCCGGGTTCACGGTGTCCCGGGATCTGCCCAAGCTCGGCTACAAGGGAGTGGAGACCTGCGAGATCGTCTTCGACGGGTACGAGTGCCCGGGCGGGGCGCTGCTCGGCGCCGCGGAGGGCCAGGGTTTCCGCCAGATGATGGGCGGGCTCGAGCTGGGCCGGATCCAGGTCGCCGCGCGGGCCGTCGGCGTGGCCCGGGCGGCGCTCGAGGACTCGCTGCGGTACGCGCAGCAGCGCGAGACCTTCGGCCAGCCGATCTGGCGGCATCAGGCGGTCGGGCACCGCCTGGCCGACATGGCCACGCGGGTCGACGCGGCCCGGCTGCTGACCATGCGGGCGGCGGCCGCGCTGGACGCCGGGCGGCGCAGCGACCTGGAGGCGGGCATGGCGAAGCTGTTCGCGTCCGAGGTCTGCCTGGAGGTCACGTCCGACGCGATCAAGGTGCACGGCGGCTACGGCTTCTCCCCCGAGTTCGACATCGAGCGTTACTACCGCGACGCGCCGCTGATGGTCGTCGGCGAGGGGACCAACGACATCCAGCGCAACGTGATCATCCGCCAGCTCGTCGACCGCTACCCGGCCTGATCGGCCGGGCGGCGCTTCCGGCTCGCCGGGTCACTCCGCGTAAGGCTTGGTGACCTCGGCCGCGGTTTGCAGCACCGCCAGGTGCTCGTCGACGCTGCGCAGGCCGGCGCCCATGGTGTTCACCGACATGTGCGTGCACCCGGCCTCCTGCCAGCTCCGGGCCTGCTCGGCCAGTCTGTCCGCACTGCCCCGCCAGGTGGCCCGGCCCTCCATGCCGATCTCGCGCGGGTCCCGTCCGACCTCGACGGCCGCCCGCTCGAGCACGGCCCGCGCCTTATCCAGCTCCGGGCCTGGGCGAACCTGCGGGAACCAGCCGTCGGCGAGCCGCCCGGCCCGCCGGTACGCGCGGTCCGACTGGGCCCCGAACCACACCGGGATCGGCCGCTGCACCGGCAGCGGCGCCAGCCCGGCCCCGGTAACTCGGTGGTCCCGGCCGTTGTAGCTGACCGACGGCTCGGTCCATAGCCTCCGCAGCAGTTCCACCTGCTCCTCGACCCGTCGGCCGCGGCTGGAGAAGTCCTGGCCGAGCGCCTCGTACTCGACCGCGTTCCAGCCCAGCCCGATCCCCAGGCGGAACCGGCCTCGGCTGAGCAGGTCGACCTCGGCGGCCTGCTTGGCGACCAGGACGGTCTGCCGCTGCGGCAGGATGATGATGCCGGTGACCAGTTCCAGCGAGGTGATGGCGGCCACGTAGCCGAACAGCACCAGCGGCTCGTGGAACGTGGTGGCTATGTCGTACGGACCCTGCCAGCCGTGGTGCACCGCCGGGTCCGCGCCCACGACGTGGTCGTAGGCCAGCACGTGGCGGAACCCGAGTTCCTCGGCCCGCAAGGCGCACGCCCGCACCGCTCCCACGTCGCCGCCGATCTCCGTCTGCGGGAACACCACGCCGATGCGCATCCGCTCACCTCCGGGTCTTCCATCTCCTCGTACGCACGCTATCCGGCCGCTCCCCGCCCGTCCGAACCGAGTGGTGGGCACCTTGCGCGGGCCAGAGGCCAAGCGCGGGTCCCATCACCCGGTTAGGCCCGCCCAGCGCGGGGCACGCGGGGACCGGCAGGCCCTGCGC
>DASYXX010000251.1:0-6356 GCA_035934395.1 Streptosporangiaceae bacterium | reverse complement strand
TCGCGGGCGATCGCGCGCAGCGACACCGCGTCGAGGCCCTCGGAGACCAGGATCCTGCGGGCCGTCTGCCTGATCTCCTCGGTGGTCGCGGCCCGGACACGATCACGTCGGCTGGGTGCCTGCACCACATCGACCTCCGGGCAGCTGCGGAAACGGTGATCTGTTCACGGGATGTCCACTCAGCTTACACGGTTTTGTTTACAGCGTTAACGCTTCGTGGGGCCTGGTTTCATCCCGCCCCGCCCCGTCCGGGGCGCGAGGACCCCGCGCTCCGCAGGGGCACCGGTTCGCTGAGGCAGCTGGCCGCAGCTCAAGCTTCTACCATTGGCGACGGGGGGCGGCGCTGGCTGCCGCCGTGGGCGGCGGAGCAGGCACGCGGCCGCCCAGCCACACCGGCCGGAAGGCACTCCATGCGGATCGGACTGGCGGGCGTTGGGCGCATCGGGGCGTTTCACGCCGGCATTCTCTCCGGGCTCCCCGCGGTCGAATCGGTGATCGTCGCCGACGCCGACGTCGCCCGGGCCCGCGAGGTCGCGCAGCGGCTCGGCGTCGAGTTCGCCGACTCGCCGGAGACGCTGCTGAGCTCGGAACTCGACGGGCTGGTCATCACGGCGCCGACCCAGGCTCATCCTGAGCTGATCGTCGGCGGTGCCGAGGCGGGGCTGCCGGTGTTCTGCGAGAAGCCGGTCGCTCCGGACATCGACAGCACGCTCGAGGTAATCAAGCGGGTCGGCGGCGCGGCGGCCGCCGTGCAGGTCGGCTTCCAGCGCCGCTTCGACGCCGGGTACGGCAGCGCCCGCGAGGCGGCGCAGTCAGGAGCGCTCGGCTGGGTGCACACGCTGCGCGCGACGACGCTGGATCCCGTCCCACCCGCCCCGTCGTACATCGCCACCTCGGGCGGGCTGTTCCGGGACTGCGGCGTGCACGACTTCGACGCGATCCGCTGGGTGACCGACCGCGACGTGGCCGAGGTCTACGCGCTCGGCACCAACCGGGGCGCGGACTTCTTCCGCGCGGCGGGCGATGTCGACACGATGGCGGCGATGCTCACGCTCGACGACGACAGCCTCGCAGTCGTCTCCAACACCCGCTACAACGGCGCCGGCTATGACGTCAGGCTCGAGGTGCTCGGCTCGAAGGACAGCATCGGCGTCGGCCTGGACGACAGGCTCCCCCTCCGCTCGGCCGAGCCGGGCACCGCGTTCCCGGCCGGGAGCCCGTATCCGAGCTTCATGGAGCGGTTCGCCGACGCGTACCGGTGCGAGCTCGAGGCCTTTGTCGGCCTGGTCGCCCGCGGCGGCCAGAGCCCGTGCACGATGCAGGACGCGCTGGAGGCGTTCTACATCGCCGAGGCCTGCGAGGTGTCCCTGGCGCGGCATCGGCCGGTCCAGGTCGGGGAGGTGCGCCGGTGACGGTTACGCCGACCACGGGGGAGCCGATGCGGCTGGCGGGGGCGCCCATATCCTGGGGCGTCTGCGAGGTGCCCGGCTGGGGATACCAGCTGCCGCCAGGCCGGGTGCTGGCCGAGATGCGCGACGTGGGGCTGGCCGCCACCGAGTTCGGCCCGGATGGCTTCCTGCCCGCCCGCTCCGCCGACAAGGCCGCGGTCCTGGCCTGCTACGGCCTGACCGCCGTTGGCGGCTTCGTGCCAGTGGTCCTGCACGACCCGGCGGCCGACCCGCTGCCGCGGATCGCCGGTGTCCTGGACGACTTCATCGCCGCCGGCGCCGGGGTGCTGGTGCTCGCCGCGGCGACCGGCCTGGACGGCTACGACGCCCGGCCGGAGCTCAACGAGGGGGCCTGGCGAACCCTGCTGGCGAACCTGGACGCCGCGGCCGCGATGGCCGCGGAGCGCGGGATCCTGGCCAGCCTGCATCCCCACGTCGGCACCATGGTCGAGCGGCCCGGCGAGGTCCAGCGGGTGCTCGACGGGTGCGCCGCCGCGCTGTGCCTGGACTCCGGGCACCTGCTCATCGGCGGCACGGACCCGGCTGAGCTGGCCCGGCAGGCGCCCGGGCGGGTGGCGCACGCGCACCTGAAGGACGTCGACGCCGGCTGGGCCGGCCGGGTCCGCCGGGGCGAGGTCAGCTACACCGAGGCCGTCGCCCGCGGCATGTACCGGCCGCTCGGCCAGGGCGACGTCGACGTGGCCGGGCTGGTCGGCGCGCTGCGACGGGCCGGCTACGCGGGCTGGTACGTGCTCGAGCAGGACACCATCCTCACCGGCGAGCCAGGCGGCGAGGGGCCCGTCGGGGACGTCCGGGCGAGCGTCGCCTACCTGCAGAGCCTCAAATGAGCGAGCCAGAGCGTCGCAAGGGCGCCCGCAGGCGAGCGGGCAACACGGTGACAACCTACGACGTGCTGACCATCGGCCGGATCGGGGTCGACGTCTACCCCCTGCAGGTCGGCATCGGCCTGGAAGACGTCGAGACGTTCGGCAAGTTCCTCGGCGGCAGCGCGACCAACGTGGCGGTGGCCGCCGCGCGGCACGGCCGCTCCGCGGCCGTGATCACCCGCACCGGCGAGGACCCGTTCGGCAGCTACGCGCACAAGGAACTGCGCCGGCTGGGCGTGGACGACGCGTTCGTCTCGGCCGTGCCGGGGCTGCCGACGCCGGTCACGTTCTGCGAGATCTTCCCCCCGGATCACTTCCCGATCTGGTTCTACCGTTATCCCAAGGCGCCCGACCTGGAGATCCGCCCCGAGGAGCTCCCGGTCGAGGCGATCGCGTCCGCGCGGCTGCTGTGGGCCACCGGGACCGGCCTGTGCCAGGAACCGAGCCGGTCCGCCCACGCCGCCGCCCTGGCGGCCCGCGCCGGCGATCAGCTGACCGTGCTCGACCTGGACTACCGCCCCTCGTTCTGGCCCTCGCGCGAGGAGGCGGGCCGGCAGATGCGCGCCGTCCTGCCCCGCGTGACCGTCGCGGTCGGGAACCTCGACGAGTGCGAGACCGCGGTCGGCACCCGCGACCCGCACGCGGCCGCCGCGGCCCTGCTGGACCTGGGCGTCGAGCTGGCCGTGGTCAAGCAGGGCCCGCTCGGCGTGCTGGGCGCCGCCGCCGGCCGCCTGGTGGAGGTCCCGCCGATCCCGGTCGAGGTCGTCAACGGCATCGGCGCTGGCGACGGGTTCGGCGGCGCGCTGTGCCACGGGCTGCTCGCCGGGTGGCCCCTGGAGCGGACCCTGCGGTTCGCCAACGCCGCGGGCGCGATCGTGACCACCCGGCTGGAATGCTCGTCGGCGATGCCGACCACCGCGGAGGTCGAGCAGTTCCTGCACACCGACGCTAAGGCGGTTCAATGCCCCACCCAGCCCGCCCGATGACCCGCCCCGCGAACTGGCACTACCCGGCGCGCAGCACCGGAGCCGGGCCCGAGACCGTCCGGGTCACCCCGGAGCAGGCCGGCTGGGGGCACGCGGGCCTGCGAGTGGTCGAGCTCGCGCCCGGCGCGACCCACGACCTGTCCACCGGGGATGACGAGGTCGTCGTGCTGCCGCTGGCCGGGTCCTGTCTCGTGGAGGCGCCGTTCGGGCGCGCGGAGCTGGCCGGGCGGCCGAGCGTGTTCGAGGCGCTGACCGACTACGCCTACCTCCCGCGGGATACCCCGGCCCGCCTCACCAGCGCCGGCGGCGGCAGGTTCGCCCTGGCCAGCGCGCGGGCGCGGGAGCGGCGGCCGTTCCGCCATGTCCGCGCGGACGAGGTCCAGGTCGAGCTGCGCGGCGCGGGGACCTGCTCGCGGCAGGTCAACAACTTCGGCACCCCCGCGGTCCTGGACGCGGACCGGCTGATCGCCTGCGAGGTGCTCACGCCGGCCGGCAACTGGTCCTCCTACCCGCCGCACAAACACGACGAGCAGCGGCCTGGGGAGAGCGAGCTCGAGGAGATCTACTACTTCGAGGTCGCGCCCGGCCCGTCCGGCCCCGGCGTCGGGTACCAGCGCGCGTACGGCACCGCGGAGCGCCCCGCCGACCTCCTGGCCGAGGTGCGCACCGGGGACGTGGTGATCATCCCGCACGGCTGGCACGGCCCCTCGATGGCCGCGCCCGGCTACGACCTGTACTACCTGAACGTGATGGCCGGGCCGGGACCGCGGGAATGGCTCGTCTGCTTCGACCCGGCGCATTCCTGGGTCCAGGCGAGCTGGGCGGAGCAGCCGGTCGACCCGCGGCTGCCGATGAGAGGGGCCAGCCGATGACCGTGCCGCCCAGGGGGGTCGATCCCCCTATCCCCCCCGCGCCGCCTGCCGGCGGCAGGACCATGATCCGGCTCACCGTCGGCCAGGCGCTGGTCCGCTTTCTCGCGGCGCAGCGCAGCGAGCGCGACGGCACA
This sequence comes from Streptosporangiaceae bacterium, assembly GCA_035934395.1. Taxonomy (GTDB): domain Bacteria; phylum Actinomycetota; class Actinomycetes; order Streptosporangiales; family Streptosporangiaceae; genus JASHPR01. The sequence goes on along the minus strand of DASYXX010000251.1, from coordinate 2,029 downwards.
GAGCGCCGACTGATCGCCGGCTGCTTCGGCATCTTCGGGCACGGCAACGTCGCGGGCGTCGGGGAGGCACTGCTCGAGGCGGAGCTGTCCGACCCCGCGCTGCTGCCGTACCGGCAGGCGCGCAACGAGCAGGGCATGGTGCACGCGGCCGCGGCGTTCGCCCGGGCCAGCAACCGGCTCTCCACGCTCGCCTGCACGTCCTCGATCGGGCCGGGAGCGACCAACATGGTGACCGGGGCCGCCCTGGCCACGATCAACCGGCTCCCGGTGCTGCTGCTGCCCGGCGACATCTTCGCCACCCGGGTGGCCAGCCCGGTGCTGCAGCAGCTCGAGGACCCGACCAGCTACGACATCAGCGTCAACGACACCTTCCGGCCGGTGTCGCGGTTCTTCGACCGCATCTGGCGGCCCGAGCAGCTGCCCTCCGCGATGCTGGCGGCCATGCGGGTGCTGACCGACCCCGCCGAGACCGGCGCGGTCACGCTGGCCCTGCCCCAGGACGTCCAGGCCGAGGCGCACGACTGGCCCGCCGAGCTGTTCCGCGAGCGCGTGTGGCACGTCCCCCGGGCCGAGCCCGAGCCCGCCGCGCTCGGCCGGGCGGCCGGGCTGATCCGCTCCGCGCGCCGGCCGCTGATCGTCGCGGGCGGCGGCGTGATCTACTCCGAGGCGACCGGGGCGCTGCGGGCGCTCACCGCCGCGACCGGCATCCCGGTGGCCGTGACCCAGGCGGGCAAGGGCTCGCTGCCCTACGACGACCCGTCCTGCGTGGGCGCCGTCGGGGCCACGGGGACCACGGCCGCCAACGCGCTCGCCCGCGAGGCCGACCTGGTGATCGGCATCGGCACGCGCTGGAGCGACTTCACGACCGCTTCGCGCAGCGCGTTCGCCGCTGACGGGGTGACGTTCATAAGTGTTAACGTTGCCGCGTTCGACGCGGCCAAGCACGCCGGGCTGGCCGTCGTGGCCGATGCGCGGGCCGCGCTGACCGCCCTGGTCAAGGCGCTCGCGGGGTGGTCGGCCGACCCGGAGTACCAGGAGCGCGCGCGCGGCCTGGCCGCGGACTGGGACGCGGTGGTGCAGCGCGCCTACGCGGCGCGGCACGCCCCGCGGTCCAGCCAGGCCGAGGTCCTCGGGGTGGTGAACGAGGTCGCGGCCGCAACCGACATCGTCCTCACCGCGGCCGGGTCGATGCCGGGAGAGCTGCACCGGCTGTGGCGGGCCCGCGACCCCCTCGGCTACCACGTGGAGTACGGCTATTCGTGCATGGGTTACGAGATCGCCGGCGGGCTCGGCGCGAAGCTGGCGGCGCCGGAGCGCGAGGTCTTCGTGCTGGTCGGCGACGGGAGTTACCTGATGATGGCGCAGGAGCTTGTCACCGCGGTGGCCGAGCGGGTCAAGCTCGTCGTGGTCCTGATCGACAACCACGGCTTCGCCTCCATCGGCGCGCTTTCTGAGTCCGTCGGATCCCAGCGGTTCGGCACGAGCTACCGGTACCGTTCGCCCAGTGGCCGCCTGGACGGCGACTACCTGCCGGTGGACCTGGCCGCGAACGCGGAGAGCCTGGGCGTCCGGGTGCTGCGGGCGCGCGGCACCGACGGGTTCCGCGCGGCCCTGGAGCAGGCCCGGGCGGCCGGCGAGACCACGGTGGTGCACATCGAGACCGACCCGCTGATCCCGGCCCCGGACGGCGGGGGATGGTGGGCCGTGCCCGTGGCGGCCACTTCCGCGCTGTCGTCTACCCGTGACGCGCGGGCAGCCTATGAGGCGGCGAAGCGGCAGCAGCGCGACTACCTGTAACGGCTCCCTGCTCTCGGCGGAGGGGAGCGATGCTCGCCAACGCTGATCACTCGCAGAGGGGGGGCGATACCCACCAAAAGCTGATAAAAGCGGACGGCAGAGTCTAGCCGCGGCTGACTAGACAGCACCGGGCCGTGCGGACCAAGCTGACACGCCCTGTGATCAGCGAGGCCCGCGGAGGAACCCGTGTTCGACAGCTGGGGGCACGCCGTCTACCGCCGTCGGCGGCTGG
>DASYXX010000249.1:0-4388 GCA_035934395.1 Streptosporangiaceae bacterium | reverse complement strand
GCGTCGCCCCGAGCCCGGCCGGCGTGATGGGCCCGCGGGACGCCAACGAATCCGAGCACGTGATACGCGACGTTCTGCAGCGGTGCGGGCAGCGACTGGGTATAGGCCGCTACGGTAAGCGCGGCGGCCGTCGCGACCGTCCCGGCCGCCGCCAGCCAGCGCCTCCGCCGGGCCTGCCTTCTGGCGATGGACCGGGGGACGCGTGGCCCCAAAGTGACGATCGCAGGCCGCTGGCAGGCCCGGTACATCTCCAGCGCGGTGTCCTCGCCGGCCAGCTCGTCGAGGGTCGGGCCGGAGGTCAGCAGGCCGAGCAGCACGTCAAGTCCGGCCTCGACGGGCCCGATGCTTTCCACTTACTCCACCTCCCCCAGCGCCAGAAGACGCGGATCGCGAGCAGACCGGGCCAGGCCGATATCGGTAGCCAGCGCCTGGACCCGCGGATCGGCCGCGAGGGCGCGGAGCCCGCGGTGCAGGGCCACGCGCACGGCCCCCGGGGATTTGCCGAGGATGTCGGCCACCGCGGTTGTGTCCAGGCCTGCGATAACGCGCAGCGCGACGGCTTCCGCCTGGTCCGGGGACAGGGCCGCGAGCATTGCGACGGCCGTTCTAACCGACATGCCATCAAGAACCTGATCCTCGACCATCTGCTGGTCGGGCAGGCCATGGAGCATATCGGTCACCGGGCTGGACCGGCGTCGTGTCCGCGCTCGCGCGGCGTCGATCGCCCGGTGCCGTCCCACCGTGAACAGCCAGCGCCGGAAGTCCTCTTCATCGCCGTTGAATCTGTGCAGGTCACGAATCACCTGCAACCAGGTCTCGCTCGCGACGTCATCGGGGTCGTCGCAGCCCAAGACACGAAGATAGCGCAACAGGCGCGGCTGCAGGTTCCGCCATAGCTCAAGGAACCTGGCCTCGTCACCCGACCGGGTACGTGCCAGCATCCCGCCCCAATCACCTGCCTCTGTGGCCATTGCGCCAGCCAGAGTCGCACACCGGCGGAAACGGCGAGCAAACATGTGAGTTTTCTCAGCATGAAGCCATTCCGGCCCGCCGGCGTGCGACCTATCTAGCGCTAGGGCTGGACGGTCACGATCGCGCTGTGGCTCGGGCTGAAGTTCACCGATCCCTTGAAGACCAGCACATACTGCGTGGTCTTCTTCGGGTTGACGACGAAGGCGACCAGGCCAGACTTGTCGGTCCTCTCATGAGCAACATCAACGAAGAAAATTCCGGACTTGCGGTCCAGGAAGACGTTCTCGTCCCGGAGCGGGAATCCCGCGGTGCCCAGGTGCCCGGTGATCACGGTGACCTGCGTGGCGGGGGGTTCGATCGCGGGGATCGTCGTGATGGATAGGTGCGTGGGCAACCGCTTCGCGTGCGTCGAGGCTCCAGCGCCGCCGGTGGCCGCGACCGCCCCGGTCGTGGCGATCGCGGCGGCCGCAGCCAGCGATGCGGCGCGCGTCAACAGGGATGCACGCATGACTCTCCTTCGGTTCGGCCTCAGCCTGAGGCAGGCGATAACACCACGAGAGCGATTGGGCCCTGCCGCGCGTTACTCGGCCGCAAACGGTTTTCGACCGCGGGTATAGATGACTCATGCGAACCGATCTGCCGATCTGCCGCACCTGCGGCGTCCAGTACGGTGCCGAGCGCCCCGACTGCCCGATCTGCCTGGACGAACGCCAGTACGTGGGCTGGGACGGGCAGCGGTGGACCACCCTGACGGAGCTGCGCGCCGCAGGCCACCGGGGGCGGATCGACGAGGAGGGCCCGGGCGTCGTCGGAGTCGGCGCCAGCCCGCCGACCGCGATCGGCCAGCGCGCGCTGCTGGTGCGGACCCCGGCGGGCAACGTGCTCTACGACATGATCAGCTACATCGACGACGAGCTGATCGCGGGCGTCAGGGAGCTGGGCGGGGTCAGCGCGATAGCGATCAGCCACCCCCATTTCTACGGGTCGATGATCGAGTGGGCGCACGCGTTCGACGCCCCGGTCTACATCCATTCCAGGGACCGCGAGTGGGTGGCCCGCCCGGACGACGCGGTCGTGTTCTGGGACGGCGAGACCCGCGAGATCCTGGATGGCCTCACCCTGATCAACGCGGGCGTCCACTTCGACGGCGGCCAGGTGCTGCACTGGGCCGGTGCGGACGACGGCGCGGGCGCGCTGTTCACCGGGGACATCTACACGGTCGTGCACGACCGCCGCTGGGTGAGCTTCATGCACAGCTACCCGAACCTCATCCCGGAGCGCCCGAAGACCATACGGCGCGCGGTGGCCATGATGCAGCCCTATGACTTCGGCCGCGTCTACGGCGGCTGGTGGCGCCGGAACGTCTCGACCGACGGTGCCGCGGCGCTACGCCGGTCGGCCGACCGCTACCTCCGCTTCGCGCTCGACGACGGCTAACGCGGCTTGGACGCCAGCGCACGTGCGTTATGAAAAAGGATCTTGAATCGCGTCTCGTCGGCCAGGCCCGCGGAGCTGAGTGTCCCGACCGGATCGGGATCGCCGATCGGGAACGGCACGTCGCTGCCGAGCAGCACCTGGCTGGCGCCGGCCCGGCGGACCAGGAGCTCGATGCTCAGCGCGTCGAGGGCGACGGTGTCGTAGAACAGTCGGCGCAGCACGGCCGACGGCGGCTCGGTCATCCCGGTCCTGGTCAGCAGGCCGGACCGGGCCAGGCCGTCGAGCCGGAACGCCTGGTAGGGCAGGAACCCGCCGCCGTGGACCACGATCACGCGCAGGCCGGGGAGCCTGCCGAACAGCCCGTCGGTCATCATCTGGAGGACGGCGGCGCTGGTGTCGGTGATGCGCCCGGCGACGTTCTGCAGGACCGGCGGGGTGAACGCCTGCGCCGGGCCGTTCCCCGGCGGGTGCAGCAGCACGGGCAGGCCGAGCTCGGCGATCCGGTCCCACAGCGGCCCCAGTGACGCGTCGGCCACCGAGCCGACCCCCGCCGGGTGGGTGCTCAGCATGACGGCGGGCGGGCCGTGCCGCCCGGCCAGGGCGGTCACCTCGCCCGCCGCGGCGGCGGCTCCCGCGGACACGTCCACGAACGGCACCGGCCGCAACCTGCCGCCGCTGCCGCGCGCGGCCTCGGCCAGCGCCTCGTTGACCGCGGCCGCCCAGCGGCCTGCGCCCGCGCCGCCGAACCGGTGCCAGGTGAACAGGTCAAGCCACGGCGACACCCACTGCTCGGCGATCAAGCGCTCATCCATCCAGCGCAGGCGGGCGTCGAGGTCGGTCATCTCGGGACCCACCGGGCCGAGCCGGTCGGCGCCCGCGGCCAGTACCGGACGGCCGCCATCCCCGGCCTCGGCAACGACCCCCGGCAGGCCCCCCGCCCGGGCCGCGTCGAGCAGGCCCGGCGGGACCAGGTGGGCGTGCACGTCGACGGCTGTTGCTGCCCGCTCGCGTGCGGGGCGCTCTTGAGGCACTCCGGCGGCGCCGGGCGTCACCGCGCGTGCGACCCGGTCATCAGGGCCGCGAGGTCCTCCGGGTGCAGGAACGACGGCGGCGGGGGCGGGCCCCAGCTGAACAAGCCGCGGGCTCCCACCAGTGTCTCCGGCGTCCACAGCTGGTCGTCGACGATGCAGTCCATGTCGGAGTAATACTCGGAGAAGTTGCCCGCGGGGTCCTTCAGATACCAGAAGAAGTTGGAGCCCGCATGGTGCCGGCCCAGGCCCCAGACGTGCCGCTCCGGGTGGCCGTCGAGCATCGCGCAGGCGCCCCGGCCGATCTCGTCGACGTCCTCTACCTGCCAGGACGTGTGGTGCAGGAAGTTCACCGGCGCGGGCAGTACCAGGACGTTGTGGTGATCGGTCGAGCAGCGCAGGAACGTCCCGCCGCCGGCGATGTAGTCGCTGGCCTTGAACCCGAGCCCAGCGGTGAAGAACCGGCCGGTGGCCTCGTAGTCCGTGGAGCCGATGACCACGTGACCGAGCTTCAGCGGCCGGACCGGCTCGTCGCGCAGCACGCCGGGCGCGCGGTCGTCCGTGCGCTCGGGCCGCCCCGGTCCGTTGTACGGGGTCGGCGGCACGAACGGCTGCTCCAGCCGCGGGCTGACCTCGACGCACGCCAGGACCCCGGAGGCCGGCTCCCGCGCGCGCACCGCGCCGCCCGCGCGGACGGCGGTGAGGCCGAGCCCGGCCAGCCCGGCGGCGACCCGGTCCAGGTCGTCGGCGTCGTCCGCGCCGACCGTGAGATCCACGAGGCGGCGCGTCGGCGCCTGCACGATCCTGAGCTGCCGCCCGCCGTCGATCGTGGCGAACGTGCCGTCACCCAGGTCGATGAGGCCGAAGTCCGCGTAGTACCCCGCGGTCTCGCCGACGTTGGGCACCCCGATGGTCACCGAGCTGAGCTGATGCAGGGCCATGGTCGCTCCT
>DASYXX010000232.1:0-3074 GCA_035934395.1 Streptosporangiaceae bacterium | reverse complement strand
CCGTCGCCCGGCACGGCAGCGCCGTCCGGCGATCTTCCCGTCGCCGCGAGCGTGCGGGCCATTATTCCGCCGAGGTACTGGGCCTGCTCGAGGAAGCGCCGCGCGACCGGGTCGTCGATGAGCACGGGCGCACCTATGAGCAGCATCATCATGTACGTCCGGAAACCATCGGACGCGGCGCCGCGGTCGCCCGTTCCGCCGATCACTGACGACAGGGCCTTGGCCGAACGAGCGGCCTGGGCCACCATGATGGCAGCCTGTGCGGCGACCGCGTGACCGCGTTGCCTGGCCTGTCGCCTGTTCAGCAGCTGATTCACGACGAGGACGGTGACCAGCAGCACCAGCAGCCCCGCCACCGTGTCCGTGGTAAGCGGGCGGCCCGCCCACCATCGTCGCTGCCCGGCGTCGGTGAGTTCGACGACGACAAGGGTCAGCGTGATCAGCATCGCCAGGCCGGCGGCGAGCCACCCTGTCAAGCGCATAGACATCAGACGACTGTACGGGAGCCGGGCGCTGCCTGAAGGCCGGTGCCCTGGGCCGGGGCGCCCGCCGAGGGGATCGTGACCGTGACGGACAGGCCGCCGTCATCGCGGGGGCGGGCGGTGGCGGTGCCGCCGTGGATCGCGGCGATGGACGCGACGATGGCCAGGCCGAGCCCGAAGCCGTCGTGGGACGTGCGGTCGCTGAGCCGCTGGAACGGCTGGAACAGCCGGCCGACCTCGCCGGGCGGTATGACCGGGCCGGTATTGGCCACGGTCAGCTGGCTGCTGCCCGGTGTGGTGCGGGTGCCGATGAAGATGTCGCCGGCGGCGGCGTTGTACCGGACCGCGTTGTCGACCAGGTTCGCGATGAGGCGTTCGGCCAGCACCGGATCGCCCGATATGACCGCGGGCTCCAGCGTGGCGTGCACCCGCCGGTCGCCCAGGTCGGCCGTGTCGAGGACGTCCTCTGCGACCGTGGCCAGGTCGACCTCCTCGCGGACGGTGAGCCCGCGCTCGTTGCGCGCGAGGATGAGCAGCGCGCCGATGAGGTGCTCGGCGTGATCGACCGCGGCGCGGATGTCCGCCGCCATGACGCGCAGGTCGCGGGGCGTGCTGTCCGGGTTGCCCAGCACGACGTCGATGGTCGCGCGCGTGACGGCGAGCGGAGTGCGCAGTTCATGCGAGGCATTGGCGATGAACCGCTGCTGGCCCTCGAACGCGGCCTGGAGCCGGCCGAGCATATCGTCGAACGTCTCGGCCAGTTCGCGGAGTTCGTCGCGGGGACCTGAGGGCGCGACCCGCGCCGACAGGTTGTGCTCGGACGCGGCGCGGGCCGCCGCGGTGATCAGGTGCACCGGGCGCAGCGCCCGCCCGGCGGCGATCCAGCCGAGGATCGCGGCCAGGGCGATGACCACGGCCAGCGTGATCAGCGAGTACTGCAGCAGATGCGACAGGGTCAGGTCACGCTGGCGTTGCGCCCCCAGCTGCTGCTGGTACGACATGCACTGAGCAATGAGGAGCTTGTCGGGAAAGTTCTCGGACCGGCACTGCGCCGCAAGGCTGGACGCAACGCCGCCGGAGGAAGAAGGCCGCTGGCCCCGCCCGGGCGCCCCCAGCTGCGCCACCAGGGCATAGCTGACCGCCACGACGATCGCCCCGCAACTGGCGAACAGGCCGGTGTACAGCAGGGTCAGCCGTGCCCGGAGCGTGGGCCGCGGGGTCACATCCGGTACCCCTTGCCCACCACGGTTTCGATCAGCGGCGGGTCGCCGAGCTTGCGCCGCAGCCGGGTCATCGTCACCGAGACGATGTTGCTGAACGGATCGGCGTTGGCGTCCCACACGTGCTCGAGCAGTTCCTCGGCGCTGACCAGGGCGCCGTCGGCCGCCAGCAGCATCTCCAGGATCCCGAACTCCTTGCGGGTCAGCGACAGCGGGCGGGAGCCGCGGCCGACGCGGTGCCGGGCGCGGTCCACGGCCAGATCCCCGCGGCGCAGGACCGGCGGCGCGGACGGCGCCCGGCGGGCCAGCGCCCGCACGCGGGCGACGAGCTCGGCGAACGCAAACGGCTTGGGCAGGTAGTCGTCCGCGCCCAGTTCCAGCCCGTCGACCCGGTCATCGACGTCGGCGGCGGCGGTGAGCATAAGAATCCGCGGGCCCGAGCCTGCCACCGCCCGGCACACCCGGTCACCGTGGACGACCGGCAGGTCACGGTCGAGCACGATCACGTCATAGGCCGCCTGCGCGGCGGCCTCCAGCGCCGCCGCGCCGTCGTGCACGGCGTCCACGGCCATCCCGGCCTGAGCCAGCCCCTGAGCGATCCGGCCGGCCAGCGTCGCATGGTCCTCGACCACCAGCACCCGCATCCCGCCAGCATGCGCCGACGGGGATTACATCAGTGCAACATCGCCGGTAGCGCTGATGTCACCCGCCCGCGCGTAGAACTGCCGGCATGAAACGAACTCGAACCACGGCCGCGATCATCGCGACGGCCCCCCTGGTCCTGCTGGCGGTGGCATGCGGGGGCAGCCCGTCATCCACCGGTTCCGGCGGGTCGCCGAACGCGGGAAGGCCGGCGAACTCCCAGTCAGCGAGCGTCCCGCCCGCTCTTGCCTTCGCCCGGTGCGTGCGCACCCACGGCGATCCCAACTGGCCCGACCCCAACAGCAGCGGGCAGGAACCTCCCAGCGCGAAGCAGGAAGCCGCCAGCAACCCCCGGTTCCCCGCGGCCGCCAGGGCATGCGTTCACCTCCTCCCGAACGGCGGCCAGGAGACCCACGCCCAGATACTGGCGGATCAGCGCGACGCGGTGAGATTCGCCGGGTGCATGCGCACCCACGGGGTGCCGACCTGGCCCGACGCCACCAGCGATCCCGGAGGGCGGCCTGTGTTCAATCCGCAGGCCGTCGGCATTGACCTGAATTCGCCGCACGTCATGGCCGCGGAGCAGAGATGCCAGTCGCTGTTGCGCCTGGCCCAGCTCCCACGGGGCGCCTAATTGCGCGGCCGTGGCCGGCGGGTGACGCTGGGCATCGTAGCTTTGCTGGCGGCCGGGTCGGTGTCGGCGTGGCGGGCGGGGGTGTTTTCCGCGGCG
>DASYXX010000227.1:0-4270 GCA_035934395.1 Streptosporangiaceae bacterium | reverse complement strand
GATCTCGCGGCCGCCTGCCCGCACCCCGGGCTGGCCGTCGTCTGCCGCGGCCTGCGCGAGCAGCAGCTCTACGCCTCGTGGCCGGGCGCCCTGGTGCAGGTCGCCCCGGCGCTGCTCCTGCTGCTGAGCGCCGACGGGCTGCGCCGCGGGCGCCGTCTCGCCTGGTGGCTTGCGGTCGCCATCAACCTGACCGTGCTCGGTGTCAGCATCTGGATCACCTACGCGGTTGAGTCGTACCGCAGCGTGTATATCGCCGGGCTCGATGCGTGGGCCTGGGCGATTCTCCTGGCGGGGGAGGCAATGCTCCTCCCGGTCGTGACGCTGATAGTGCTGCTGGTCACCCGCCGCCGGTTCGACCAGACCGCCGGCCGCCAGGCGGTCCGGAAGCTGGCGGCCACCTTGACCACCGCGCTGGGCGTGACCTGCGGCACGTTCCTGCTGCTGGGTTACCTGCTGCGGGACCACTTCAGCCCACGTCCGCAGTTCGGCGTGCTGGCGCAGGATCTGCCGGTGCGGTTCCTGGCCGGAAGGCTGTTCAGCACCCGTTTCCTCCCGGGGGACCTGGTCGGGAGGCTGCTTTACGTATGGGTGTTCGCGGTGTTCTGGATCGTGGTCCTCGGCGCGCTTACCGCGTTCTTCCTGCACACCCGCACCTATCGCGACGCGGCCGCGGCGGACCGGGCACGCGCCATCCTCACGCGCGGCGGCTCCACGCTGTCCTACATGTCGACCTGGCCGGGAAACGAGTACTGGTTCAGCCCGGACGGGCGAGCCGCCATCGCGTACCGGGCCATCGGCGCGGTCGCAGTGACCGTAGGCGAGCCGTACGGCGACCCAGCCGCCCTCGATTCCGCGATTACGGGGTTCGCCAGGTTCTGCGAGCACCGTGGCCTGAAGCCGTGTCTTTACGGCGTCACCGCGCAGGCCCGCGCCGTGACGCAGCGGCTCGGCTGGAGGTCGGTGCAGATCGCCGAGGACACCGTGCTCCCGCTGCCGCCCTTGCACTTCGAGGGCAAGAAGTGGCAGGACGTGCGGACGGCCCTGAACAGGGCGGCCAGGGAAGGCATCACCGCCGAGTGGTGGAGCTACCCGGAGGCGCCAGGTGAACTCGTCGACCAGATCCGCCATATCTCCGAGAAATGGACGGCTGACAAGGGCCTGCCCGAGATGGGCTTCACGCTGGGCGGGCTGGACGAGCTCAACGACCCCAACGTTCGCTGCCTCATCGCCGTGGGAGCGGAGCGCCAGGTTCATGGCGTCACGAGCTGGATGCCGGTCTACGCCAGCGGCCGCCCGGTCGGCTGGACGCTCGATTTCATGCGCAGGAACACCGAGCCTGGCACATTCCGAGGCGTGATGGAGTACCTGATCGCGACGGCGGCGCTGACCTTCCGGGAGGAGGGGGCACAGTTCGTCAGCTTGTCCGGCGCGCCGCTCGCCCGGCTGGACCGCGGCGAGCAGCCGTGCGCGCTGCAGCGCCTGCTCGACATGATCGCCAACACGATGGAACCCGCGTACGGCTTCCAGTCGCTGCTGCACTTCAAGGCCAAGTTCCAGCCGGTCTACCAGCCGCTCTACCTGGCTTACCCGGATCCGGCCGCGCTCGGCTCGATCGCCACCGCGATCGGCCGCGCCTACCTGCCGAACCTCACGTCACGGCAGGCCCTGCGCATGCTCAGCAAGCTCCGCTGGCCGCAGCATCAGGGCTGTGGAGCCCTGCAGGTGAGCGGCAGGCCTGCGGTTCGCAGCGCCTGACTTAGGGCGCCGCGCTGGCCCGGAGGGTCTCCAGCGCGCGGTCGGCGTGCGCGCCCATGCTCACCTCGTTATGGATAACGTCCAGGATGCGCCGGTCGGTGCCGATGACGAACGTCATGCGCTTGGTGACCAGCGGCCCCAGAGCCAGGGAGCGGCGCACGCCGAACCGCCGGGCGATCGTGCCGTCGGCGTCGGAGAGCAGCGGGTAGCCGAACCCGTGCTTGTCGGCGAACTGCTTCTGCTTGCTCACGCTGTCCCGGCTGATGCCGACCCGCGACGCGCCGGCGTCGGCGAACTCCTTGGCCAGGTCGCGGAAATGGCAGCTTTCCATGGTGCATCCCGTCGTCATGGCCGCGGGATAGAAGAACAGCACCACCGGTCCGCTGGACAGGAAGTCGCTGAGCTTGCGCGGCGTGCCCGTCTCATCGGGCAGTTCGAAATCCTCGATCAGGTCGCCCTTGGCGAGATGTCCGGCCACCGTGCATCCTTTCTGTCTCAGTACGCGGGTGGACTAGAAGGAGAGTAGGCGACGGGGAAGAAACCGCGTACCGGCCGGCCCAGGTTCAGGTTGTGCCGGAACGCGGTGGCGTGCCCGGGATCCGAGGCGTCGAACGAGATGCGGATGTCGTCGCGGCGGCCCGCGTTCGGGTCGTACACCCGCAGCGTGACCTGACTGCCGGACAGCGCGTACCCGAACGCGAGGGCCTGGTGGTTGTGGCCGAGCTGCAGCGGGTTCGCCGACGCCACGGTGACCAGCCCGAGGGGGACCGGGACGCCACGGTCGAGGCTGGCCCTGATGCCCGGCCATCCCGCCGCGATCGTCCGCCATGACACGCCGCGCTGAGTGTGCACGTGGCGGCCGCGGACATAGACGCGGGTATTGCCGTCGCGCAGGTTCATCCACTGGTAGTAGCGGGCGACCCCGCCCGGGATGTGCCAGGACTCGATCAGGCGGCGCACCACGTAGCGGTAGAGCGGCGAGCCGGGCGCGGGCTGCTCGGCAGGCGGGCGGATCCCGGCGTGCCAGTAGTCGAGCGCCGCAAAGACCATGCCGCCGCACAGCCCCCGGGACGCGTTGCCGATGCCAAGTGTGCCCAGCCGCGTGGGTATCTCGACGGCCGGGGCGGGCGGCCACGAGTTCGTGAACGCGAACCCGTGCTCCGACGGCAGGAATCCGCGCTCTCCCATGCGGCCAGTATGATCACTCGCCGCGGCCGGTGTCAGCCTCCAGCCAGCGAGTCGATCCTCGCCACCTCCGCCGGGTCGAGCGAGAAGCCGAACAGGTCCAGGTTGGCGGCCATCCGCCCGGGGTCGGCCGACTTCGGGATGACCACGATCTCGTGCTCCAGGTGCCAGCGCAGCACCACCTGCGCGGGGGTCACGCCGTGCGCCGCGGCGATGTCCGCCAGGACGGGGTCGCGCAGGTTGGTGCCCTTCAGCGGGCTGTACCCCTCGACCACGACGCCCCGCTCGCGCAGGCCGTCGAGCAGCCGGGCGTCGTAACGCCGGGGGCTCCAGTGGATCTGGTTGACCGCCGGGGCCTCGCCGGTCGCGCCGATGAGCTCGTCGATCTGCCGGAGCGAGTAGTTGCTCACGCCCACGGCGCGGACCAGGCCCTCGTCGCGGAGTTCGGTGAACTCGCGCCAGACCGTCACGCTCGTCCTGCCGCGCGGGGGCCAGTGCACCAGCCACAGGTCCAGGTGGTCGGTGCCCAGCGCGCGCAGCGAGGCGCCGAGGACCTTCCGTTCCCGCCCGGCGTCGCTCGCGCGCAGCTTCGTGGTCAGGAACACCTCCCGGCGCGGCACGCCGCTGTCGCGCAGCGCGTTGCCGACCTCGAGCTCGTTCGCGTACATGGTCGCGGTGTCGATGTGTCGGTAGCCGGCCTGCAGCGCGCGGCGCACCGCCTCGCAGGCCTGGCGAGCCCGCAGCGGCCACGTGCCGAACCCGACCATCGGCATGGCCACACCGCCGCGCAGCGTGACCGCGGGTACCTCGCGCGCCTGAGTCATTCACCCATTCTCCGCCATGGATTTACCTGCGCTCCCCGTGGCCGTGCGGAGCGGTCTGGGTGGCGCACGGCGGGTCACACGACCCGGGTGCCGGTGCTCGCGGTCAGCTCGGCCAGCAGCCTGGTCAGCCTGAGCGTGACCGGGCCCGGGGAGCCGTCGCCGACATGCCGTCCGTCCAGCGAGATCACCGGCGCGATCCCGCCCATGGTGCCGGTCACGAAGAGCTCGCCGGCGGCGTAGAGCTGGGTCAGCGAGTAGTCGCCGACCGCGGTCTCGATGCCGGCGCCGGCGGCCAGCTCGAGCACGGCCCCGCGCGTGATGCCCTCCGGGCAGGCGGCCGCCGACGGCGTGCCCAGCACCCCCCCGGTCACCAGGAAGATGTTGGTCGCGTTGGTCTCGGCGACGAAGCCCCGGTGGTCGAGCATGAGCGCGTCGTCGGCCCCGGCGGCGTTCGCCTCGATCTTGGCGAGGATCGAGGTCAGCAGGTTGTTGTGGTGGATCTTCGG
>DASYXX010000197.1:0-7054 GCA_035934395.1 Streptosporangiaceae bacterium | reverse complement strand
GAGCCCGGGCCGGTCCGGGAGACCGTGCTGCTCAACGCGGCGGCGGCGCTGGCCGCCGAGGCGGGCGTGCCCGGTCCCGACCAGCTGCCCGCGGCCCTGGCCGACGGGTACGCGAGGGCCGCGAGCGCGGTGGACTCCGGCGCGGCGCAGGCGCTGCTGGAGCGCTGGGCCGCGGCGAGCCAGCGCCTGGCGGCCGAGCGCGGCTGAGCGCGGCCGAGCGCGGCTGAACTTCCCGCTCGCCTCGGGGCGCCCTCGAGGCGCCCTTTGGCTCGCTCATGTGCGCGCCCGGACCGTCGCGGCCGCGTCAGGCGGACCCGGAGTAGCCGAGGGCGAACGCGGCCTCGAGGTCATGCCGCGAGTACGTGCGGAACGCGACGTGGGTCGCGGTGTGCACGACCCCGGGGACGCGGTTCAGCGTGCCCGGGATGATGTCGGCGAGCTCGTCGTGCGCGCGAACCCGCACCATGGCCACGAGATCGAACTCACCGGTCACCGAGTAGACCTCGGTGACCTCTGGTATCTGGGAGATCGCCTCGGCGGTCTCAGGGATGCGTGCGACGTCGGTCTTCACCAGGACGATTGCGGTGACCACCGGGACAGCGTACTCCCCTTCCGCCTGCCCGCCCAGGTCAGGAGGTGATCTCCGCGAGCGTGTGCACGCCGGTCGCGGCCAGCCGGGCGAGCAGGCTTGCGAGCACGTCCGCGGTGGCCTTGGCGTCGGCCAGGGCGCGGTGGCACGGCCTGGTCCGCGCGTCGAAGAAGTCGGCCAGCGTGGCGAGCTTGCAGTCGGGCACCTCGGTCTCGTCGAGCACCGAGCGGGCCAGCGTCGCGGTGTCGAGAACGGGGAAGGTCGGCCACGGGATGCGGCAGGCGCCGCACGCCGCGGTGAGGAAGCCGATGTCGAACGGCGCGTTGTGCGCGGTCAGCACGCAGCCGCGGGCGAAGGCAAGGAACCCGGGCAGAACCGCGCCGACCGGCGGCGCCTGGCTCACCATCGCGTCGGTGATGCCCGTGAGCGCGGTGATGTCCGGCGGAATGGGGTGCCCGGGATTGACCAGAGCGGAGAACTCTATTGGGGGCCGGCCGTCGCCGATCCTGACCGCGCCGATCTCGGTAATGCCGGCCTCCTCCGGCAGCCAGCCCGTCGTCTCGACATCGACGATCACGAAATCGATGCTCGCGAGCGGACGGACAGGGGTGGCCCGGGGGGGCGACCCCCCGGCGGGGGGCGGCACGATCGGTTCCCAGGGGGTCATTTGCTCACCGTAGGACGGGGTACCGACAGTCTGGTCCAGGCGCGCCGAACATGGCCGGGAGGGCGTTGGCCCGGCCCTCTGGGAGGCCAGCCAGACGCTCCGTAACCTCGCCGAACCACTTCCGTTATGGATTTGTGATCTTCAAATGATGGTCGGGAAGAATTGTTGGTCCCGCGAGAGTGCGCGAAGTGGTTGAATGCACCACCCGAGTATCACTAGTCTCAGGCACCGAGCCGCATCGCTTAGCAGTCGCCGCCTAGGTGACGGCGATCGGCCGCCGCCGAGTCTCCGAACCGACCGTGCCCGCACCACGGGCTCGGGTCGGCCGGAGAGCCGGGGACCCACCGGAAGACCGCCGGGCCGCCACCCGGAGGTGTCCAGGGGTGAATCGGCCCGGGCCGCGAAACTGGACCGGACCGTAGGGCACGCTTCCACAGCCCGAACCCGTCAGCTCACCCGGTAGGCGGACAGTGGGAGAAGGAGCGTGTCACGCACGTGCATACGCGGCTATGGGGCAGTACGACTCTGATCGGTAGTCTCCGGCGCCGCGGCGCGGCCATTCCGCTCGGCCTGCTCGCCGTGGGCGCACTGGTCATCTCCATCGTTTCCGGGGTCGCGGCCAGCGCGGCGCCGCAGCCGACCGTGGCCCAGGTCCAGGCCCGGCTCAACCAGCTGAACGCGAAGTTCGAGGCGCTCGTCCAGCAATATGACGCGGCCCAGCAGGAACTGACATCGGCCGGCCAGCGGCTCGCGCTGGTGAACCGGGAGGCGGCCCGGTACCTCAGCCGGTTCAACGCCATGCGGGCGCAGGTCGCGCAGATCGCCGCGGCCGCGTACATGAACGGCCAGCTGACGTCGCCCGAAGTGCTGCTCACCTCGGGCAACGCACAGCAGATCCTCGACCAGGCCTCGATGCTGACCGAGCTGTCGTCGAACAACGCGGCCACGATGAGCCAGTTCCTCACGGCCGCGCGTCAGCTCACGGGCGCGCAGCTGGCGGCGCTGCGGACCAAGCAGGCCAAGGCCGAGTTGCGCGCCAAGCTGGCCAGCGAGAAGAGCACGCTGCAGAAGACGATCGCCCAGCAGCAGTCCCTGCTCGCCCAGCTCACCCCTGCGCAGCAGGCGGGCACTGGACCCGGCAACCCGACCAGCCCGAGCCCGAGCCCCGGAAGCGGCCACAACCCCCCGCCGCCGCAGGTCAGCGGGGCGGCCGGGAAGGCGGTCGATTTCGCGTTCGCGCAGCTCGGCTGCCCGTACGTGTTCGGCGGTACCGGACCATGCCATCAGGGGTTCGACTGCTCCGGGCTCACGCAGGCCGCGTGGGCCGCGGCCGGCGTGGCGATCCCGCGCACCAGCGAGGAGCAGGCGGGCCTGCCGGCCGTCCCGGTGGCGGATATCCAGCCCGGTGACATCCTCGAGTTCGTCGGCGACGGGCACGTCGGCATCTACGTCGGCCACGGCATGCTGATCGACGCCCCGCATACCGGCTTGAACGTCGAGGAGGTCGCGTTCAGCGGATGGTACACGGCGAACTTCGACGGGGCCGTGCGTCCGTGATCCCTCGTCGGCTCGCCATCTCTCCGTAGGTCTATAAACATCTTTGACCTAACGCGGGGTGGCGGGGCGGGTCTGGCCGGCCACGGCGGGCGGGGGTTAGATGCGGGATCTGGCTCGTACTTCGAGATGGTTACGGCCCGGTCGACCGTGGCTGGGCGGACCGTCGGCGATGACCTTGCGGGCGTCATCGGGACGGCCGGGCGGAATCCACTGGCCCACCAGGTGGCCCCGGCAGCGGCGAGCTCTTCCAGCTGGGTGGGGTTGTAACAGAGGTAGTCCTCCAGCAGGAATGCGTCCCAGCCGGCGGATTCGGCGAGGGAGGCCAGGTCGGCCAGGGCGGCCGGTTCCCGGCCCTCGCCGCCGGTGCCCAGCGTGCAGGACCCGCTTGTGCGCATCCCGGGCCTGATCGTCGTCCTGCAATTCCTGCACGAACTCGAGGCAGAGGGACATCTAAGAGCGCTCTTAGTCCGGGCTACGCGGATGGCCTCGCCGGTCACCTCATAGCTGAGAGATGTGGTACGAAATTTCTTTCGAGATTCATCTCCTGACATCTTCCGGGATAGGCAGTTTTGTCGGTAGTGGACGATACCGTGGTCATAGACCAAGCAGACCGGCAGGCCGTGGAGGAGGTGACCGCAGTGCTCATCCCGACGCCCGGGATCCGGCCGGATGGCGAGCGGCCATCCTCCGGCGCCCCTGGCCCGGGCGGCGAGCGGGCGGCGCGCGGGGTCTCGCACCTTGAAGGGGCCGAGTGGGTCCGCGGTGGCTTCGCTAGACGGGGATGGATCTGGGACTACACCGAGGTGCCCGATACCGAGCCTGGGAGCCCGGGCGCCGGGTTGGACTACGAGGCGCTGCGGGAGGCGCTGGCCGCCTCCCACGTGCCGGGTGGGCGCGACGCGGAGCTCGACGAGCGGATCGCCGCCGTGGAGGAGGGCCGGCTGGAGCCGTCTGACCTGGCGCGCATCGCGGCGCTGGCGGTCGAGCACATGGAGCCCGGCCCGGCGCAGGCCGGCTGGCTGGGCGTGGCCGCCGCCGCCAGGGAGCCCCTGGATGAGAACGAGCTGACCGGGATGGCGATCGCCTCCCGTCAGCTCGCCTCATGGGCGGCTGCGTCCGAGCTGGCTGCGGTGGCGCAGATCACCTCCCGGGCCGCGGCCGCCGATTCGAAGATCGGCGTGGCAGCCAACCTGCGGCCGGCGCGAGTGTGCCGAGACGCGGTCGGCCAGGTGGAGATGGCGCTGACGCTGACTCACTACGGCGCGGAGGAGTGGGCCGACCTCGCCGTCACCCTGGCCTGGCGGCTGCCGGCCACCGGACAGGCGCTGGCCGCCGGGTTCATCGACGCGTACCGGGCTCGGCTGATCGCCGACGCTACGTCGGTGCTCTCGGAGGAGGACGCCCGCAAGGTGGAGGAGCGGGTGCTGCACTGCGCAGGTCGGCGGACCTATGCGGACCTGCGGGAGCGCCTGGCCCGTGAGGTGATCGCCGTCGATCCCGAGGGTGCCGAGCGGCGCCGTCAGGCCGCCGAAGGCCACGCCGACGTGCGCCTATACGCGGACGATGACCAGACCGCGACCATCTCGGCGAGCAAGCTGCCGCAGATCCAGGCCGCGGCCGGGTTCGCGCGGCTGGACGCGCTGGCTCGCGCCCGCAAGGCCGCCGGCCTGCCCGGCAGCCTCAGCTTTCACCGTTCCCAGGTACTGCTCGGCATGATGCACGACACCCTGCCTTACATTCCGCGGGCCGACGGTGCGCCCCCTGACCGGCCCCCGCCCGGCGACGACGGCCCCGAGGACGACGGCCCGGGCACCGGCGCCGACTCCGGCCCCGCGGCCGGCGGCGGCCTTGGCAGGGTCGGCCCCGCGGGCGATGACGGCCACAACGGCTCCGGCCCAGTGGACGACGGCCTCGACGGCGGCGTCGGCCCGGCGAGCGACGACCCCGCGCGCAGCCACCCGGGGCCGGAAGGCCCCGATGGCCCCGGCAGCCCCGAAGAAGGAGGCCCGGGCGACAGCGATCCAGGTGACAGCCACCCGGGCGACAGGGACCCAGGTGACAGCCACCCGGGCGGCAGCGTTGACGATGCCCCGGCCAAGGACGGGTTTTGGGATGGCTTGCCGGCCCCCCGGGACGAGGATGCACCGCCCGACGACGGCCTTGACGACCCGGAGGATGACGCTGCCCTGTCCTGGGACCCCGCCGAGGAGGATGACGACCCGTGCGGGGCCAGGCCAGCTCCGGCGTGGCCCGCGCTGGGGGTGATCCCGCCTGCGCTGGCCCGCCGTGACCCTGGCCGGCCTGCCGACGGGCGGCCTGTGCCGGGGCTGCTGGATGTGACCCTGCCTTGGACCACCCTCTGCGGACTGGGTGAAGAGCCCGCGACGCTGGGCCGGATCGGCCCGATTACCGGGGTCCAGGCATGCCAGCTCGCCCAGGCAGCCGAGGCCGATCCCAGAGCCCAGTGGCGGGTCATCGTCACCACCGCCGCCGGGCAGGCCATCGCGGTTAGCCGGGTCCGCCGCCCCCGCGGCCGCGGCGGTGGTGCCCGGGATCGTCCGCCCGGGCCCGCGCCCCCGGGCGCCGGGCTGGTCGGCCGCGTCACCGTGACCATCAGTCAGGACATCATCACCTGCCGTCGACAGGAACCGCAGGGCCCGGCACCACCGGGCGGGATGACCGCCGCCGCGCTGGAGGCCGCGGCCCGGGCGCTGGACAAGGCCCGGGCGCAGGCCGAGGTCGACGCGGCTGCCGGAGGGTGCTCGCACCATGACCAGTCCGCTGCCTACCGGCCCCCGCCCCGGCTGCGCGAGTACGTGACCGCCCGCGATCTAACCTGCCGCAACCCGGTGTGCCGGCAGCCAGCCTGGCGCGCCGACCTGGACCACACCCAGCCCTGGGCTCCCGCGGGCCAGGGCGGGAGAACCTGCTCGTGCAACCTCGGCGGCCGGTGCCGGCGACCACATCCTCAAGCAGCACCCGCGGTGGGGGTTCACGCAGGACGGCGGCGAGTTCACCTGGACCGCCCCGAGCGGCCGGCATTACACCGTGGGTCCCGACACACACCCCGTCTAACCTCGATTCCCGGTGAGCCGTCCGGGCCGGGTATCCCGGTCCTCGCCGCGTCTCTGGCCAGGCCGAGTGATCCGGGCCTCAACCGGCCTGCAACAACGAGCTGATCCGGGCCGCCACCACGGTTCCACCCCGGCCTCCCGTAGTGCCTCGCCAGTGACCTGGCCGATCCCGCAAGCGCCCGCGCGCCCGCAGGGCTGCCGTCTGATGGCCCTGATTGAGATCTTTGCCCGCTTCCCGCCCGTATCCTGGCTTTCCGCGGCCTCCCGTGCGGCTGCCCGGGCTCATCAACACTGCAAGCAAGCGAGGCCCTCGAGGATCGCGATGGCCGCTGTCGTCTAATGAAGTACGGGACGCTTGGGAGTCCCTCCGACGGCAGGTGCTGGACACTGGCCTGGTCCTCGGTGTCCACCTCGAGACCCCACCAGTGGTTGTGGAGCCGATGACAGTCCCAGCCCCGGTCAGCCGCATCGCTTGCTAGCCACGCCGACGCCTGATTGGCGATCGCCAGTTCCACCGCAGAGCTGCCGTCTCATAGCCCTGATCGAGATCATGGCGGGGCTAGACAGCACCCGCGCTGGTCACCAGGGTCCGCGCCTGCCGGGCCTCAAGCGAATTACCACACCGGGAACCGAGGCTAACGCGGGCTGTCCGGCTCCGCCAGAGAGAGAATCCGGTAGCACACCTCGACCGGACGCTGCGCTTGACCATTGACCGGGGTCAGGTCCTGGGGGCACGCCGACATGACCACGATCAGGTCCGTCTCGGCGCGCAGCCGCACGAGATCGCCCGGCTGGCTCAGTGGCGGCTCGAAGCGCAGGGTGCCGTCGGGCGCCCATGGCACGTTCATGAACAGGTTGAACGGAGCGGGCAGCGGTGGCGGGGAGATTCCAAGCTCCCGGAGCGCGGCGTCGAAATTGTCGTGGCAGTTGTCGTGGTAGCCGGGATGGCCGAGCATGCGGTACCGCGCGGCGTCGCAGCTGGCCATCAGGGTGTCGTGGATTCCCGGGCTGGTATCGGCGACGAGTGTCAGCAGCGGGCGGCGGTCGCTGCTGTACAGCGGGTCGCCGACGCGGGGGATCAGGCGCCCCAGGGCCACGCGGGTGTGCTCCATGGACATGTGCTCGGTGAACGTCGGC
Source organism: Streptosporangiaceae bacterium (assembly GCA_035934395.1). Taxonomy (GTDB): domain Bacteria; phylum Actinomycetota; class Actinomycetes; order Streptosporangiales; family Streptosporangiaceae; genus JASHPR01. The sequence goes on along the minus strand of DASYXX010000197.1, from coordinate 30 downwards.
GGGCACAGCGCCCACAGGTCCACGACCTGC
>DASYXX010000196.1:0-1506 GCA_035934395.1 Streptosporangiaceae bacterium | reverse complement strand
GGCCGCGCGCCTGCCGTCACGGTCCGCCGCGCGGACCGAGCGGCTGCTCGCCGCCGCCGACAGCCTCGGGCCGGAATCGATCGCGCGGCTGTGGGCGGAAGGCTCCGGCCTGGAGGCCAGCTCCGCGGTCGAGCTGGCCGTGACGGTCTCGCTGCCCGCGGCCGCCGGCGACGGGAGCGGACCGTCCCGCCCCGGTGCGAGCGCGACGTCCCCCGGCGGGCTGACCCCGCGTGAGCGCCAGATCGTGGCCCTGATCGTCCGCGGCCGCAGCAACCGGGCTATCGCCCAGGAACTGGTCATCAGCCCGGCCACGGCGGCCCGGCACGTCGCGAACATCCTGCTGAAGCTGGGCTTCAGCTCGAGAGCGCAGGTGGCCGCCTGGGCGGCGAGCGGGGACAGCGCTGACGATGACCGGGCGGGGTCCCCGGCCGGGTAAGCCGAATAGCCCGGGGGACGACCCCCCGGAACCCCCGCTGTGCCTTCGGCGCAAATCTACAGGGCCGTGCCGAACAGCGCGCTCACCGATTCCCCCTCGTGAATACGGCGGATCGCCTCGGCGAGCGCCGGCGCGAGCGAGATCACGTGCAGCTTGGGGTCGCGCTCGCTCTCGGGAATGGGCACGGTGTTGGTGCAGACGACCTCGATCACCTCGGGCTGGCTCGCGATCCGCTTGAGCGCGCCGTCCGCGAACAGCCCGTGGGTGCAGACGATGGACACGTTGCGAGCGCCGTGCTCGCGCAGCTTCGCGAGCAGCTCGATGACGGTGGTGCCGCGGGCGATCTCGTCGTCCAGGACGATCGCGTCGCGGTCGGCCACGTCACCGATGACCGAGCTGATGGTCACGCTCGTGTCGCTGTGCCGTTCCTTGGCGCCCGCCGCGACCGGCAGCCCCAGCATCCGGGCCAGCATGGCGGCCGGCTTGGCGTTTCCCAGATCGGGCGAGACGACGACCGACCCGGTGAGGTCCCGGGTACGGAAGTGGCCCGCGATCTCCCGTAGCGCGTGCAGGTGATCGACGGGAACCGAGAAGAACCCGTGGACCTGCGGGGCGTGCAGGGTCATCGTGAGTATCCGGCTGGCGCCGGCCGTGACCAGCAGGTCGGCGACCAGTCGGCCGCCGATCGACACCCGGGGCATCGACTTCTTGTCCGACCGGGCGTAGGCGTAGTGCGGGATCACCGCCGTGACCCGGGCTGCGGAGGCGCCCCGCGCGGCGTCGAGCATGAGCAGCAGCTCGACCAGGTGCTCCTGTACCGGCGCGCTCAGCGGCTGGATCAGGAAAACGTCGCGCTCCCGGCAGTTGGACTGCAGCTGTACCTCGAGGCAGTCGTTGGCGAACCGGCGCAGCCGGACCGGCTGCGGCACCACCCCGAGCCGCGCGCATATCTCCTCGGTCAGGTCAGGGTGGGCACTGCCGCTGAAGACCGCGATTTCCCGCACAGGGCCAGGCTATTGGCCCGCGGAGCTTGCTCCGCGGCGGGGGGTTGAAGGGGGGTCGTCCCCCCT
>DASYXX010000187.1:0-2364 GCA_035934395.1 Streptosporangiaceae bacterium | reverse complement strand
CCCGACTGGCTCGGCCCCGACGACCTGTCGCTGAAGGTCCAGGAGATCCGCGAGGCGACCGACTACCAGGTGCCGATCCAGCTCAAGCTCGGCGCGGCGCGGGTCTACGACGACGTCCGGATGGCCGCCAAGTGCGGGCCGGACACCATCTACCTCGACGGCGCCGAGGGCGGCACCGGGGCCGGGCCGCACATCGCGGCGGAGGAGACCGGCATCCCGCTGATGGCCGCGATCCCCGAGGCCCGCCGGGCGCTCGAGGACGTCGGGCTCGTCGACGAGATCGACCTGGTGGTGGCCGGCGGGATCCGCAACGGGGCCGACGTCGCCAAGTGCCTGGCGCTCGGCGCGAAGGCGGTGGCGATCGGCCACTCCGCGCTGATGGCGCTCAACTGCAACAAGGAGATCCCCGGCGTCACCGACTACGAGGGCACGGTCGGGGTCCCGGCAGGCCGGTGCTACCACTGCCACACCGGCCGCTGCCCGGTCGGCATCACCACGCAGGACCCGGAACTGCGCAAGCGGCTGCGGGTCGACGAGGCCGCCGAGCGCGTCTACAACTTCCTGCACACGCTCACGCTCGAGGCGCAGATGTTCGCCCGGGCGTGCGGCAAGACCGACGTGCACAGCCTCGAGCCCGAGGACCTGTGCGCGCTGACCGTGGAGGCCTCGGCCATGGCCAAGGTCCCGCTGGCCGGGACCAACTACATCCCGGGGCAGACCGAGGAGCGCGCGCTGGCCGAGATCAAGGCGCTCCTGGAGAAGCAGATCACCGGCGACGGCACGGGCGGATCGCGCAATGGCTGAGGACGTAACCACCGGAGCGACGGGCGGGCCCTCAGGCGCCGACGGCGCGGGACGGCACCTTTCCACGAAGATCGGCATCGATACCGAGGAGCTGACCGGGCGGACGTTCCCCTACCAGTTCGACCGGTCCCTGGTCGACGACGTGGACCTGATCGCCGAGACGCCGGGCGAGGACATCAACTGGCTGGAGGACATCCACCTGATGTACGAGGACGGGGTGCCCGCGGTCTTCGACCGCTACACCAACGCGTTCCTCAAGATCCACTTCGAGATCCCGCCCGGCCGGGAGGACGAGTACGCCCGCAAGGTGCTGATCAGGCACCTGCAGGAGGGCAACTCCTACGGCATCTGGCTCAAGCGCCGCCACGCCAAGTTCCCCCAGCCGGAACTGGCCTCCTGGCGCGCGGGCTCCGCCACCGTCGGCGACAACTGGCAGCCCTCCTAGCCGCGGGCATAGGCCGGGCCGGCGCACCTCACGCGGCGCGCCGGCCCGGCCCGGGCCGTGGTCAGCGGGTTCAGCCCTCCGGCCTGGGGCTGAACAGCGCGAACATGCTGCCGTTCGGGTCGGTGAGGTAGGCGACGACCATGCCGTCCTCCAGCGTCATCGGCGCGACGACGATCTTGCCGCCGAGCCCCTCGGCCCGCGTGGCGGTCGCGGCGACATCCGCGACCCGGACGACGAAGACGGCGTACGGCGGGATGTTGCCGCCGGTGTTGAAGATGCCGCCGGAGGGACCGTCGGCGCCAGCAGCGGTGATCAGCGTGTAGGTGCCGTCCGGAGCGAACGACCAGTCGAAGAGCGGGCCGTAGAACGCCTTCGCGGCGTCGACGTCGGGAGTGCCGATCTCGAACCAGGCGACGGTGCTGGCGGCAGGAGCGGACATGGGGGTTCCTCCATCGGTAGTCAGCGTGCGTTGACTCAACCGTCTCGCGGCCCCGCGACAGCCCCCTGTCGGTGTTTGCGATCCGATCCGGAGCCGGGCTCACCCGACCAGCTCGAGGCGGCGGACCAGCGCGTCCGGGATGTCCACCTCGAGGTCGCGATACGAACGGTGCGGCGCTGGCTCGCCGGTGTCGGTCACGGCGAGGATCCGGTCCATCCGGAAGGCCCGGCCGCCGCCCCGCAGCCGGCACCAGGCCATGAGGTACCACTGGGTCCTCATCCCGACGAAGGCCACCGGCTCGACATGGCGCACGGTCACCGCGTCGTTCCGGTCCCGGTAGTCGAGCACCAGCACGTGCCGGGCGGTGATCGCCTCCTGGATCGCCAGCGGGACCGCCGCGGCCGCCTGGCTGCTCCCCGCCCGCAGGCCGACGACCGCGTTCGGCCCCGCCGCAGCACCCGGAGGCTGCGGCGGGCGCTGGCCCGGGCCGGCGGTCCCGATAAGCCATACCCGGTCCGTCAGCTGCGCCGCCTCAGCCATCCGCGCGGCCGGGGCGGCCGCCACGACCTTGCGCAGGGCACTGCGCATCGCCGCGGCGAACGGTGTCGTCTCGGCCCTGGCCAGGGACACCGCTATGGCGACCATCTCCGCGGCCGTGAAGTTCAGCGGCGGGAGC
>DASYXX010000158.1:0-3611 GCA_035934395.1 Streptosporangiaceae bacterium | reverse complement strand
CGGTTCCACCCACGCTGCCGTTACGCCACCGAGATCTGCGCGCGCGAGGAGCCGCCGCTTGTCATGCACGGCAGCCAGGGCCACCTGGCCGCCTGTCACCACCCGCTGAGCCTCAGCGAGCCGCCCGCGGTGTCCCGGGCCCCTGCGCCCTAGCCGCGCGCCGACGGTCGCGGACAGAAACTGTCCGCAATGGCCGCTGGCGTCGCCGCTGACGCCGCGCTAACGCGTCTGGATACTGCGGAAGCCCACGACCAGCCGCTCGGGGCCGCGCAGGTTGAGGTTCGGCTTGTAGGCCAGGCCTGCCGGGTCGAGCTCGGGGTCGGCGACCCGGGCCGAGAACGCCTGCAGCGCGATCGTCGCCTCCAGCCGGGCCAGCGGCGCGCCGAGGCAGAAGTGCGGCCCGGCGGCGAACGCCAGATGATTGCCGGCGGCACGGCGGATGTCGAAGCGGTCCGGGTCGGCGAAGGCGTCCGGGTCGCGGCCGGTCGCCGCGAGCAGTAGCAGGAGCACCGCGCCGTGGGGCGCGGTAACGGGCCCCACCTGCATGACCCCGCGCGCGACGCGGCCGGTGAGCTGCACCGGAGGGTCGTAGCGCAGCGTCTCCTCGACCGCGCCGGCCGCCAGGCCCGGGTCGGTGCGCAGCGCGGCGAGCTGGTCGGGATGGCGCAGCAGGGCCAGGATCGCGTTGGAGATCAGGCCCACCGTGGTCTCGTGCCCGGCGACCAGCAGCAGCACGCAGGTGGCGATCAGCTCCGCCTCGCTCAGCCGCTGGCCGTCGTCCTCGGCGCGAATGAGCTCGGAGAGCAGGTCGTCGGCCGGGCGGGCCCGGCGCTCGGCGATCAGCTCACGGAAGTAGTCGGCGAACTCGAGCCTGGCCTGCTGCGCCTCCGCGGCCAAGGCGGGGTCGGGGGCCACGAACTGCGGCTGCACCGCGTGCGCCAGGCTGGCCGACCACCCGGCGAACCGGGATTGATCACCGGCCGGCACCCCGAGCAGCTCGCAGATGATCCGGACCGGCAGCGGGTAGGCGAGCTGGCTCACGACCTCAAGCTCCCGCTGGCCCCCGTCTCCGCGCGCCGCGGCGGTGAGCAGCTCGTCGCACAGCTGGCGGATCCTGGGCGCCAGCGCGGCGATGACCCGCGGCGCGAACGCCTTGGCGACCAGCCGGCGCAGCCGGGTGTGGTCCGGCGGGTCCAGCGACAGGAACGACAGGGCCCGCTGGGCCCGCAGCTCCGGCGGCGCCAGCAGCGACCTGTTCCGCTCGCTGCTGGCCCGCGGGTCACGCAGGATCGCCGAGCAGTGCGCGTGGCGGCCGACCACCACCATCGCCCCGCCCGCCGCGGCGAACGGCGACGCCTCGCGCAGCGCGGCCAGCACCGGGTACGGGTCCGGCAGCAGCGCCGGATCCGCGAGCGCCGCGAGCGCAGGCCGCTCCATGGTGGTCATCCGTGCCTCCGTCAGGCCCGCGGCGCGCCGACGGCCGGCGCGGGCACGCCGACCGGGTTGGGGAAGGGCAGCTCGGCGGCGCAGGCCCGGGCGATCGGGGCCAGCAGGCCCGCGAGCTCCTCGGTGGGGCCGGCGCCCAGCCGGGCCCAGGGCCGCGCGGCGGCCCGGTCGGTCGCATCCTCCACGGCCTGGCGAGCGGCCGCGCCCTGCGGCGTCACCCTGCCGTCCGGGTCCAGCCACCCCCGGTCGGTTAGCCTCGCCGCCGCGTGCTCCCATTCCTCGTCGGTCCAGCCGCGCACCGGCTGCAGCTGCTCGCGCGTCGGCCCCTCGCCGGACCCGGTCCGCAGCACCAGGGCCTCGCACCCGTCGATGTCCGCCGCGAGCAGGGCCGCGAAGTGCGCATCGCCGCGGTGCTCGCGCAGCAGGGTCGCGGCGTACCAGAGCCGCGCCGCGGGCTCGGCGGGAGCCGGTCGCGCCGCGTTCGCCGCGGCCAGGACCCGGCCCGCGCAGTCGAGCCCGTCCGTGGCGCGCTGCAGCTCGTCGGCGGCGGCCGCCACGGCCGCCTCCAGGCCGCCGAGCAGGCGCCCCAGCGCGGAAACCGCTCCCGCCGAGCGCACCGCGAGCGCGTTCTCCGGCGTGATCAGCTCCCAGACTCCCGGCAGCGCCCGGGCGACCATCGGCGGGGCGAAGTTGAAGAACGACGCGGTCACCGGCGCGGCGCCGACCGCGCCCAGCGGCGCGGCGCGCCCGGCGAAGTAGCCGCGCCAGAAGCCGCGCAGGCCCGCGTCGGTGAACGCCGAGCGAGCCTCGGCCGAGAAATAGGTCACCACGTGCACCGGCTCGAACAGGGTCCACATCCGCCGCGCGGCGCGCGCCGCATCTTCCATCGCCATCACCTCACAACCAGGACATATCAGAACCGAATCCCGTTCGGCAAGTGTGACCGGGATCATTCCGGGGGGTCGGTTGCGGGCGCGGAAGTATTTACGCCACAATGATGTTGTGAAAAACATGGGACTGGAAGGCGCGCTGCCCGGCACCTCGCGCGGTGCCGCGGTCAGTGCTGCGCCAGCCCAGCCTACGCCCGGGCATTCCGAGACGGGCACCCGCGCCCGGATCGCCCGGCTGATCCTGGAGCACGGCCCGGCCACGGCGGCCGGCCTGAGCGCCCGGCTTGGCCTGACCCCGGCCGCGATCCGTCGTCACCTGGACAACCTGCTGGCCGACGGCATGATCGAGGCCAGGGAGGCTCGCTGCTACGGCAGCCGGGGCCGGGGCCGCCCGGCGCGGCTGTTCGCGATCACCGACCCGGGCCGGAGCGCGTTCGAGCACGCCTACGACGACCTGGCCACCAGCGCGCTGCGCTTCCTGGCCGAGACCGCGGGAGCCGGCGCGGTCGCCGAGTTCGCCCGAAGGAAGATCTCCGACCTGGAGGGCAGGTACCGGCCGGTGGTCGACGCCGCGCCCGACGCCCAGCGGGTTCAGGCGCTGGCCGAGGCGCTGTCCGCGGACGGCTACGCCGCCTCGGCGAGCATTTCCCCGGCCGCTGACGGGGGAGAGCAGCTCTGCCAGCACCACTGCCCGGTGGCCCATGTGGCTGCCGAGTTCCCGCAGCTGTGCGAGGCGGAGACCGAGGCGTTCGGCCGCCTGCTTGGCACGCCGGTGCAGCGTCTCGCCACGATCTCCCGCGGCGACGGGATCTGCACCACCCACGTCACCGCGCCTTCGCTCGTGAACTCCAGGAACACCACAACCAGCAGCACTACCACACAGTCCGGAGGAATCTCCGCATGACGGCAACCGCACACCCCGAGCTTGAGGGGCTGGAGCGTTACAAGTTCGGCTGGTCCGACTCTGACGAGGCGGGCGCGTCCGCGCGCCGCGGCCTGAACGAGGAGGTCGTCCGCGATATCTCGGCCAAGAAGAACGAGCCGGAGTGGATGCTGGACCTGCGGCTGAAGGGCCTGCGGCTGTTCGACCGCAAGCCGCTGCCCACCTGGGGCTCCGACCTGTCCGGGATCGACTTCGACCACATCAAGTACTTCGTCCGCTCGACCGAGAAGCAGGCGGCCAGCTGGGACGAGCTGCCCGCCGACATCAAGAACACCTACGACAGGCTCGGGATACCCGAGGCGGAAAAGCAGCGACTGATCGCCGGAGTGGCG
>DASYXX010000145.1:0-2812 GCA_035934395.1 Streptosporangiaceae bacterium | reverse complement strand
CCCCGCGAGACCTGCCGCAGCCCGCGGTGCTCGCGGTCGACGGCGGCAACAGCAAGACGGACGTGGCGCTGGTCGCGGCCGACGGGACGCTGCTGGCCAGCGCGCGCGGCCCGGGGGTTCCGGGGATGCTGGACCCCGAGGAGACGCTGCGGGTCCTCGGCTCCCTGGCCCGCGCCGCCGCGACCCAGGCGGGCCTGTCCCCGGGCGGCCCCGGCCCCAGGATCGCGCAGCACCTGTCGGCCTGCGTGGCCAACGCCGACCTGCCCGAGGAGGAACGCGAGCTCGACGCGGCCCTGCGCGCGGAAGGGTGGAGTGACAGCACGCGAGTGGCCAACGACACCTTCGCGGTGTTGCGGGCCGGCCTCGACGGGCCTGGCCCGCACTGGGGCGTCGGGGTTACCTGCGGGGCGGGGATCAACTGCGTGGGCGTGGCGCCGGACGGGCGGACCACCCGGTATCTCGCGCTCGGCCCGCTGAGCGGCGACTGGGGCGGCGGGATCGGCCTCGGCCAGGAGTCCGTCTGGTCGGCGATCCGCGCCGAGGACGGCCGCGGGCCGCGGACCGCGCTGCGCGAGGCCGTGGCCGCCCACCTGGGCGAGGCGACCATGTGGGACGTCGCGGTCGGGTTCCACACCGGGAAGATCGGCGGGGACGCGCTCCTCGGCCTGGTCCCGGTGCTGTTCGAGGCGGCGCGCGGCGGGGACGAGGTCGCGCTGGATCTCGTGCGCCGGCAGGCCGCGGAGGTCTGCGTGATGGCGGTCGCCGCGATCCGCCGCCTCGGCCTCGGCGACCAGCCCGTGCCCGTCGTGCTCGGCGGCGGGGTGCTGACCGCCCGCGACCCGCTGCTCACCGAAGAGATCATCAAGCGGCTCGCCGACGAGGCCCCGCTGGCCACGCCGCGCATCGTCGACATCCCGCCGGTGGCCGGCGCGGCCCTGCTCGGCCTGGACGAGATCGGGGCGGCGCCCGGCGCCCAGGCCCGGCTTCGCGACGAGTACCTGCCGAGGCCTCAGCGGTCGTGATCATTCGTGGCTACCGTCCCGGCGACCTCCGCGACCTGTACCAGATCTGCCTGCGGACCGGTGACCACGGCGCCGACGCGACGGGCCAGTTCCGCGATCCGGACCTGCTCGGCCACGTCTACGCGGCGCCGTACGGGGTGCTCGAGCCGTCCCTGGCGTTCGTGGCGGAAGACCGGGCCGGTGTGGGCGGCTACTGCCTCGGCGCCCTGGACAGCCGGGAGTTCGAGCAGCGCGCGGAGGCGGAGTGGTGGCCGCCCCTGCGGCGGCGCTACGCCGAGCCTGACCCCGCCGGGCGCGAGCAATGGACCAGGGATCAGCAGCTCGCCTTCATGATCCACCATCCCTGGCGGACCGACGACGAGCTGCTGGCCCCGTTTCCCTCGCACCTGCACATCGACCTGCTTCCCCGGATCCAGGGCGGCGGCAACGGCCGGAAGCTCATGGACCAGCAGCTCGCGGCGCTCCGGGAGCGGGGCTCGCGCGGCGTGCACCTCAACGTGAACGCCGCGAACCTGCGGGCCGTGGGCTTCTACCAGCACCTCGGCTTCACCGAGCTGCGCGGCTTCACCCAGCCGCGCGGCGGCGACCGGCGCATCTTCGCCATGAGCCTGCGGTAGCCGCCGCTCCCCTCCCCGCGCCGGGTCACGACCCAGCGGGAGCGCCGGTATTCGGAGCGAACGCGAAGGGGACCCACGCTTGCTGCCGGAGGCCGGTGAGGTCGCTTGCCATCGCGCCGGCCGTCGATATGGTCCACAGGGTCTGGCCGATGACCAGGGAACGCTCGATCGGCGAATATCCCGTGTACCCGGTGCTTGCGGTGTCCGGCTGCGTGATGAATCCCATGTCGGTGATGCTCGAGTCGGCGATGCGCAGCACCAGCGCACCCGACAGCTGTCCGTCCGGCGACTGGGCGACCCCGCCGGAGGTCACCGGCGCTCCCGCGACCGGGCCGGTCAGCTGGAGCGGGACGACCATCACGCGCGAGCCGGGCCAGTAGAGGAAGGCATGCGGATCGAACTCGGCACTGGATATCGCTCCGGCCAGCGCGAACGTGGCCAGGCGCGTCGGCGCGGCCAGATCGGAGACGTCGAACAGGGAGACTTGCGTGCCGCCGACGTGCCCCAGCGCGTCCGCCTGACGGCCGATCCCGATCAGCCGCGTGTCGGACACCGGGTGGAGATAGGCCGAGTACCCGGTCAGGGCCACGGAGCCGCGGACGCGCGGCTGCGCCGGGTCACCCAGGTCCAGGGTGTAGAGGGGGTCGGTCTGCCGGAAGGTGACCACGTAGCCGACAGGTCCCATGAAGCGCACGGAGTAGATCCGCTCGGTGGGCCCGAGCCCGGCGACGCGGCCGGCCAGCCGCATGACCGGGCCCCGGGTCGACATCACGTACACGGCGGAGGAGCTGGCCTGGGCGTCCGCGGGCGGTCCGTCGGCGAGCGCCCAGGAGGTGCCGGTCGTGGTCGCGACCCGCAGGTAGCCCTGCCACTCCGACAGCGCGTACTGATCGATCAGGTATCCGGGCACGCTGCCGCCGGCGGCGAACCGCGGCGGTCCTGCGCCGGTGATGTCGAACCGGTAGATGTCGGTCTGCTGCCCGATGGCGGCGCTACCGGGCGTGTCAGCGGTCCCTCCTGCGTGCATGTCCACGCCCGCGCCCGCCGTCGCCGCCTCGGCCAGCCACCGTTCGTCGCCGGCCACGTAGAGGCTGGAGTCCGTGCCGTAGACGGTATTGCCGTCGGCGACGATGCTGACGCCGTCGCCGGAGCCGAGCGCATCTGAGCCGAGGT
>DASYXX010000136.1:0-11226 GCA_035934395.1 Streptosporangiaceae bacterium | reverse complement strand
CCCTGTCCGCGCTCTGGCGCGGCGACGTCGAGGACGACGGGTTCAACGCGCTGGTGCTCGACGCGCATCTGACCTGGCAGCAGGTGGTGGTGCTGCGTGCCTACGCCAAGTACCTGCGGCAGGCGGGCACCGCGTTCAGCCAGAGCTACATCGAGCGGGTGCTGCGTTCGAACATCACGATCACACGGCTGCTGATCCGGCTGTTCGAGTCCCGGTTCGACCCGGACCGGCAGCCCGGGGAGGCCGAGCGCAGCGAGGCCATCGCCGAGGAGATCAGGGGCGAGCTCGACGACGTGGCCAGCCTCGACCAGGACCGCATCCTGCGCGCCTACTGGCAGCTGATCCTGGCCACGCTGCGGACGAACTACTTCGCCGCACCTGATCCGCAGGCCAGCGCGCCGTACTTCGTGGTCAAGCTCGACGCGGCCCAGGTGCCCGACCTGCCCGCGCCGCGGCCCAAGTTCGAGCTGTTCGTCTACTCGCCCCGGTTCGAGGCGGTTCACCTGCGCTTCGGCTTCGTGGCCAGGGGCGGGCTGCGCTGGTCGGACCGGACCGAGGACTTCCGCACCGAGGTCCTCGGCCTGGCCAAGGCGCAGGAGGTGAAGAACTCGGTGATCGTCCCCTCCGGCGCCAAGGGCGGCTTCGTCTGCAAACAGCTGCCCGACCCGGCCGACCGCGAGGCCTACCAGGGCGAGGTGCTCGCCTGCTACCGGTCCTTCATCAGCGCGATGCTCGACGTGACCGACAACATCGAGGCCGCGCGCGTGGTGCCGCCCGCCCGGGTGGTCCGCCGCGACGGCGACGACGCCTACCTGGTCGTCGCCGCCGACAAGGGCACCGCGACCTTCTCCGACACGGCCAACGAGATCGCGCAGGGCCGCGGGTTCTGGCTCGGCGACGCGTTCGCCTCCGGCGGGTCGGAGGGCTACGACCACAAGAAGATCGGCATTACCGCGCGGGGGGCCTGGGAGTCCGTCCGGTTCCACTTCCAGACCATGGGAATCGACGTCGACCGGACCGACTTCACGGTCGCCGGGATCGGTGACATGTCCGGCGACGTCTTCGGCAACGGCATGCTGCTGTCCCGGCACATCAGGCTGGTGGCGGCGTTCGACCACCGGCACGTGTTCCTGGACCCGGACCCCGACCCGGAGGCGAGCTTCGCCGAGCGGCAGCGGATATTCGAGCTGCCACGGTCGTCGTGGGCGGACTACGACCGGTCGCTGATCTCGGAGGGCGGCGGCGTGTGGCCGCGGACGGCCAAGTCGGTCCCGGTCTTGCCGCAGGCGCGGGCCGTGCTCGGCCTGGACGCGAGCGTGATCGCGCTGTCGCCGGACGAGCTGATCTCGGCCGTGCTGCGCGCCCCGGTGGACCTGCTCTGGAACGGCGGCATCGGCACCTACGTCAAGGCGACCACGCAGTCGAACGCCGACGTGGGCGACCGGTCCAACGACGCGGTCCGGGTGGACGCGTCCGAGCTGCGGGTCCGGGTGGTCGGCGAGGGCGGCAACCTGGGGCTGACGCAGGAGGCCAGGGTCGAGTACGCGCTCGGCGGCGGCCTGGTGAACACCGACTTCATCGACAACTCGGCCGGGGTCGACACGTCCGACCACGAGGTCAACATCAAGATCCTGCTGGACGGGGTGGTCCGGGACGGCGAGCTGTCGCGCGCCGACCGCAACCGGCTGCTGCACGAGATGACCGGCGAGGTCGCCGCCCTGGTGCTGGAGCACAACTACGACCAGAACCGGACCCTGGCCGCGGCCCGGGCCCAGGCTCCGCAGATGCTGCACGTGCACGCCCGGTACATCCGCAAGCTGGAACGCGACAAGCGGATCCGGCGCCGGCTCGACGTGCTCCCCGGGGACAAGGAGATCGCCGAGCGCCGGTCCGCGGGCACCGGGCTGACCGGGCCGGAGTTCTCCGTCCTGCTCGCCCAGACGAAGATCGCCGCGAGGCAGGAGATCCTGGCCTCCAGCCTGCCCGATGACCCGTACCTGCACCAGGTGCTGACCAGCTACTTCCCGGCGCCGCTGCGTGAGCGCTACGCCGGCCGGATGGAGGCCCACCGGCTGCACCGCGAGATCATCACGACCGCGGTGGTCAACGACATGGTGGACCGGTCAGGGACCACGTTCGTGTTCCGGCTGAACGAGGAGACCGGCGCCTCGGTCCCCGACATCACCGCTTCCTGGCTCGTGTTGCGCGAGGTCTTCGACATGACTGGCTTCTTCGCAGAGGTGGAGGCGCTGGACGGCCGGGTGGACACCTCGGTGCAGATCCTCCTGCTGCTGGAAGGGCGCAAGCTGAGCGAGCGCGCGGCGCGCTGGCTGCTGTACAACCGCCGCCCGCCGTTCGACATCCAGGCCACGATCGACTTCCTGCAAGACGGCGTGCTGACCGTCGGCCACGGCCTGCCCAAGCTGCTCACCGGCACCGACCTGACCGGGTTCGACGAGCGCCGGGACTCGTTTACCTCCCGGGGCGTGCCGCTGGAGCTCGCCGAGCGGGTCGCGGCCATGGTCCCGGCGTATTCGGCGTTCGACATCGTGGACATCGCCGCGCGCATCCGGCGCCCGGCCGAGGAAACCGCCGAGGTGTACTTCGACCTGGCCGACCGGCTGCAGATCACCCGGCTGCGCGACCGGATCACCGCGCTGCCCCGGGACGACCGGTGGAACACCATGGCGCGGGCAGCGCTCCGTGACGACCTGTACAGCGCGCACGCGGCGCTGGCCAAGGACGTTCTCGAGGTAACCGGGCCCGGCAGCCCGGACCAGCGGCTGGCCGCCTGGGTGCAGCGCAACGACTCGGCGGTGCGCCGCGCGGCCCAGACCCTCACCGAGATCTGGGAGACCGACCGGTTCACCGTGGCCACCCTGTCGGTGGCGGTCCGCGCGGTCCGCACCCTGGTCTCCGCCAGCGCCCTGCCGGATTAGCGGCGGCGCCCCCGCCGCCCCCGTGCCCCCGCTGACCCCGAGGCCGCTGGCCCGAACCGGGTGGTGGGCACCTTGCACGGGTAACAGCCCAACCGGGGGGCCCCTAACCCTGGTGGGCTGGGTCAGGGGCGCGGCCCCGAACCGGGTGGATGGCCCGTCGTGCTGGTAATAGCCGGATCGACGGGCCATCCATCCGGTTAGGGTGCCGAGGCCAGCGGGAGCGGGGCGGGCCAAAGCCGCGCGGAGGTTACGCCCCGAGGGGCGGGAGCGGGGTGGCGAACAAGGCCGCCAGCAGCTCGGCGCGGCGCAGGATCGAGTCCAGCCGAACCGACTCGGCGGGGGAGTGGGCACCCCGGCCGCGCGGGCCCAGGCCGTCCACCGTGGGCAGGCCAGCGGCCCCGGTGAAGTTCGTGTCGCCGGCTCCGCCTGCCGGGCGGGCGGTTAGTCGCTCCCCGAGCCCGGCGGCCAGGCCGATGACGTGCTCGGCCAGCGGGTTATCCGGCGTCGGCGGCCAGGCGGGGCGGCTGGACAGGATCTCGGCGGTAACCCGCGCGCCCGGGCGCACCGGCGTCAGGCTCCGGACGGCGGCGAAGCATGCCTGCTCGGTCTGCTGGGTGGCGAACCGGAGGCCGACCTCGGCACTCGCCCGCCCGGCGACCACGTTGGCCCGGGTGCCGCCGCTGACCCGGCCGATGTTCCAGCCGAGGTCGGAGGCGCGGGGCAGCGCGTCGCGTAGCCGCACCAGCTGGTCGAGCAGCTCGTCGATGGCCGAGACGCCGCCGGCGACGGCCAGCCCGGCGTGGGCCTCGCGGCCGTGCACCTCGAGCCGGACCCTGGCCACGCCTCGGCGGCCGGTCTTCAGCCCGCCGTCGGGATGCGGCGGCTCGAGGCCGACGACCGCGAGCGCACCGGCCGCCGCGTCCATGACCGCGGAGCGGCCGTGCGGGCTCGACACCTCCTCGTCGGCCACCAGGACGGCATGCACCGGCTGGGCCAGCGCCCGCCCGGAATCCCTGAGCAGCTCGAACGCGAACTCCAGCGCGACGATCCCGCCCTTCATGTCCAGCACCCCGGGGCCGGTGGCAACCAGGTCGCGCACCACGAACGGGTGGCTGGCCAGCCATCCGGCCTCCCACACGGTGTCGTAGTGGCCCACGACCAGGATGTGCCCGCCCGGAGCCCGTCCCGCCCGGCCCGTCCCGCCCGCCCGTCGCGCCCGTCCCGCCCGTCCCGCCCGGTCCGGCCGGTCCGCCGCGGGGAACGCGGCCCGGATGTGGTCGCCAGCATCGCCGGGCACCAGCTCGATCGCCCCGCCCAGCTCGGCCAGGCGGCCGGCCAGCACGTCCCGCAGTGCATCCAGGCGCGGCACGTCGCCGGACGGCGACTCCAGCCGTACCAGGCGGGCCAGGCGCTCGACGGCGGCGGCCAGCGCCGCTTCGCCGTCGCGCCGAACGCCGGGCTCAGCCATGGCCCGGCTCCGTCACGGGCCGGTTCCGGGCGCCTGGCGGGCCTGCAACCGCCCGTGCTGGAGCAGCGACGCGAAGTCACCGGGGTCGACGTTCCCGCCCGAGAGCACGACCGCCGTCCGCCGCCCCCTGGCCTGCACCGCGCCCGTGAGCAGGGCCGCGAGCGGCACCGCGCCGCTGGGCTCCACGACCAGCTTGAGCCGCGCGAAGCAGAACCACATGGCCTCGATGATCGCGGCATCGTCCACGGTGACGACGTCGGAGAGCAGCCGCTGGTTGATCGGGAACGTCAGCTCCCCCGGTTGCGCGGCCCGAAGGCCATCGGCGATGGTGTCCACCGCCTCCAGGCTGACCCGGCGTCCCGCCCGGAACGACCGGTGGGTGTCGTCGGCCCCGGACGGCTCCACGCCGATGACCTCGACCCCCGGGAGCAGCGCGGTGACCGCGGTCGCCACGCCCGCGGCCAGGCCGCCGCCGCCCACCGGGACGAGCACCAGGTCGAGCTGGCCGGCCTGCTCGGCCAGCTCCAGGCCCAGGGTTCCCTGGCCGGCCATGACGTCGTAGTCGTCGAACGGGGCGATCACCGTCAGCGACCGCTCCCGCGCCAGGGCCGCGGCCACCTCCTCCCGGCGCTCGGTGGCCGGGTCGTAGCGGCGGATCTCGGCGCCGTAGCCTTCGATCGCGGCCAGCTTGGCCGGGGAGCCCGTTTCCGGGACCACCACGACGGCGTGGATGCCAAGCACCGAGGAGGCCAGCGCCACGGCCGCGCCGTGGTTGCCGGACGAGTAGGCGACCACGCCCCGCGCCCGTTCCCGCTCGCTGAGCAGGGACAGGCGGTTGTACGCGCCGCGGAACTTGAACGCCCCGCCGCGCTGGAACGGCTCAGCCTTGAGGCAGACCTGCGCGCCGCACCTGGCGTTCAGGGTGGTGGACGTGAGCAGGGGGGTGCGGTGCGCGACGCCGGTCAGCCGGGCCGCGGCGGCCCGGACACGGTCGATCGTGAGGCCGGCCGCCTGTTCGCTGTTAGTAGAAATCTGCGCCCCTCCCGTGGCCACGAGCTGACAGTTGGTTACCAAGCCAAACGATAAGTCAACGATGCCGCTAACGTCCGGGCCCGCGCGGGCGCCTCAGCGGCGCGGGCCCCGCCGGAGAGCCCGCTCACGGGAGGCATGGGACAAGCGGACATGCCAGTCTGACGTAGGCTTTCCGGCATGGCTACGGACCCGGCGGGAGAAATCTCGGAACTGTCATCGAAACTCGACAGTGTGGAAGCTGTCCTTGGCCCGGACGCCATGCGCAAGGAAGCCGACGGGCTGCGCGAGCGCGCCGGCGAGCCTGGCCTCTGGGAGGACCAGGAGCAGGCGCAGGCGGTCACCCGCCGGCTCTCCTATCTCGACGGCGAGCTGGCCCGGCTGGAGAACCTGAACCGCCGGCTGGACGACACCAAGACGATGTTCGAGCTCGCGGACAGCTACAACGACGAGGCGGCCCGGGAGGAGGCGTCCCGCGACCTGGCCGCCCTCCGCAAGGAGATCGACCAGCTCGAGATCAGGACGCTGCTGTCCGGCGAGTACGACGTGCGCGAGGCGCTGATATCCATCAACGCGCAGGCGGGCGGCGCCGACGCGGCCGACTGGGCGGAGGGCCTGCGCCGGATCTACCTGCGCTGGGCCGAGCGGCACGGCTACCCGACCCAGATCTACGACACCTCCTACGCGGAAGAGGCGGGCATCAAGTCGACGACGTTCGCGATCAAGGCCCCCTACGCGTACGGAACGCTCCGCGGCGAGCACGGCACGCACCGGATGGTGCGCATCTCCAAGTACGACAACCAGGGCCGCAGGCAGACCTCGTTCGCCGGCGTCGACGTGCTGCCCGGGGTGCAGCAGGCCGACCACATCGATATCCCGGACGACGAGATCAGGGTCGACGTGTACCGGTCGAGCGGACCAGGCGGGCAGGGCGTGAACACGACCGACTCCGCGGTGCGCATCACGCACCTGCCGACCGGCATCGTTGTGTCCTGCCAGAACGAACGCAGCCAGATCCAGAACCGGGCCAGCGCGATGGCGGTGCTGCAGGCCAAGCTGCTCGAGCGCAAGCGGGAGGAGCAGCAGGCGAAGATGGCCGAGCTGCGCGGCGACCACGCGGGGAGCTGGGGTACCCAGATCCGCAGCTACGTGCTGCACCCGTACCAGCAAGTCAAGGACCTGCGGACCGGATACGAGACCGGAAACACCGCGGCGGTGATGGACGGCGAGATCGACGACTTCATCGAGGCCGAGATCCGCTGGCTCCGAACCCAGGGCCTCTAAAAGCCCGAATATCCGTAACGCAGCCGCCTCCGGCCGCCCCCCCGGGCGCGGCGGGTCGGCGGCGTGAAACAACGCGGCCGGGCCTGCACCTCAGGCGCGCCCAGGCCTCATGCCGTCTTAAGGGGCCAGGTGCAGGGCCAGCATCAGCAGCAGCGCGATCAGCACCACGGCGAACAGGGGCAGGATCATGTTCTGCCCGGCATGGTGGTGGTGCATCCCCGCCCGTGCCGCGCGGCAGACGGAGCACCGGCCTTCGGAGACCGGTCCGGCGCACTGGGCGCAGATCAGGTGCTCGCAGCTCATCTCCAGGTCCCTCCGGGCCGGTGCCTACCCGGTCAGTTCGACGATGTTGGGCGTTCCAAGCCAGTTTCCCCCCTAGACTGTCCCGTGGCCAAACTGGGGCGCGATTTGCCCTGGAACAGGCAGTCCGCAACTCTTCGAGCGCGTGTGATGGGCCCGTGATCCACTTCGATAATGTCACCAAGTCATACCCCAATCAGGGCCGCCCCGCCCTGGAGAACGTGACTCTCGATGTCGAGAAGGGCGAGTTTGTGTTCCTGGTCGGGCCGTCGGGGTCCGGGAAGTCCACGTTCCTGCGGCTCGTGCTGAAGGAGGAGCCCCCGACCGACGGCCGGATCCACGTGGCCGGCAAGGACCTGGCGCGCCTCACCAACTGGAAGGTGCCGCACCTGCGCCGCCGGATCGGCTGCGTCTTCCAGGACTTCCGGCTGCTGCCGAGCAAGAACGTGTACCAGAACATCGCCTTCGCCCTCGAGGTCATCGGGAAGCCGCGGCGGTTCATCCGCAAGGTCGTGCCCGAGGTGATCGATCTTGTCGGCCTCGAGGGCAAGCGTGACCGGATGCCCGACGAGCTGTCCGGCGGCGAGCAGCAGCGGGTGGCGATGGCGCGGGCCTTCGTCAACCGGCCGATGATCCTGCTCGCCGACGAGCCGACGGGGAACATCGACCCGGCGACGTCCATCGGAATCATGAAGGTTCTCGACCGCATCAACCGCACCGGCACCACGGTCGTCATGGCCACGCACGACGCCGCGATCGTGGACTCCATGCGCAAGCGCGTCATCGAGCTTGAATACGGCAAGGTGGTGCGGGACCAGTCGCGCGGGGTCTACGGCCAGGCCTACTGACCCGCCTGCTGTGTTGACCCGAGGGGGGACGACCCCCCTTCGACCCCCCGCCGCGGAGCAAGCTCCGCGAAAACCGGATACCGAGGGAAACCGACATGCGAGCGCAGTTTGTCCTCCATGAGGTGTGGATCGGCCTCAGGCGGAACCTGACCATGACGATGGCGCTGGTCGTGGTCGTCGCGATCAGCCTGTCCCTGCTTGGCACCGGGCTGTTGTTCGTCAAGCAGGTCGACCACACCAGGAGCTACTGGCAGGGCCGGGTCCAGCTGTCGGTGTACCTGTGCACCAGGACCAGCCCCAGCCCGCAGTGCACCAGGAACGGGGCGGCCACGTCGGACGAGCGCGCGTCGATCCAGCAGACGCTGCAGCGGATGTCCCAGGTCACCAGCGTGACCTACGTGTCGCAGGCCCAGGCGTACCAGCAGTTCAAGTCGGAGTTCCCGTCGATGGTGAACTCGGTCACCGCGAGCGACATCCCCGACTCCTACGAGGTCAAGCTCAAGAACGCGCAGGCCGACATCCCGATCGTGGCCCAGACCGTGACCGGGCAGCCGGGCGTCGACCAGCTCGTCGACAACTCGACGATCCTGGACAAGTTCTACAACCTGCTCAACGGGGCCAGGAACGCGGTCGTGATCATCGCGATCATCCTGATCGTCGCGGCCATTCTGCTGGTCGCCAACACCATCAGGCTCTCGGCCTTCAACCGCCGCCGGGAAACCAGCATCATGCGCCTGGTCGGCGCGTCGAACTTCTACGTGCAGCTGCCGTTCCTGGTCGAGGGGGTGATCGCCGGCCTGTTCGGCTGGCTGGTCGCCGCCGGCCTGCTCATCGCGGTGAAATCGCTGTGGCTTGATAACCTGCAGCAGTATTTCCAGTTCAACAGCGTGCAGCTGACGAGCACGGACCTGGTCGAGGTCATAGTCCTGTCGATGATCCTAGGCGTGGCGCTGACCGGTGCTACGTCGTTCCTCACTCTCCGGCGTTATCTGCGCGCGTGATGCCCCAGGGAAGGGAATGTGGCTTCCGAGCAGGGCACGAAGGTCATCGCCAGGAACCGGCGAGCCAGGCACGACTACACCATCGAGGACACCTACGAAGCGGGGCTGGTGCTCACCGGCACCGAGGTGAAGTCGCTGCGCGCGGGAAGGGCGTCGCTCGCCGACGGGTTCGGCCAGATCAGCGACCACGAGGTGTGGCTGCACAACGTACACATTCCCGAGTACGCGCAGGGCACCTGGACCAACCATGAGCCGCGCCGAACCCGTAAGCTGCTTATGCACCGCAAGGAGATCGACAAGCTGGCTGCGGCGACCGCTGAGCGTGGCTTGACTCTGATCCCGCTGTCGCTGTACTTCAAAGACGGGAAGGCCAAGGTCGAGCTGGCTCTGGCCCGCGGCAAGCGGACCTATGACAAGCGTCATGACCTGGCGCGAAGGGACGCTGCCAGGGAGGTTGATCGTGCCCTGCGGCGGCGAAGGTAGCGGAGTGCCGGGCCATGGCCCGCACGCATAGCCGGGGCGCACACGCCGCCAGGCCGGCTCCGCTGGTGGGCGGGCGGGTTGGACCGGCCAGGGGGGCCCGGGCGGGCCAGGCGGCCGGGGGCCGGGCGGGCGAGGCGGGCGGCGGCCGGGCAGGCGAGGCGGGTAAGAGGCGAGTCGGGAAGTCACGGGTGGATGGGGGACGCCCGCGGTCAACGCGGGTCAGGGTGGTCGCCGCGTCCTGCGCGACCGCCGTGCTGTTGCTCGGCGTCGCCCTCGGCTGGGCGTCGCCGGATCCGTCGGCCGCGCCGACCGTGCAAGCCTTCCTGCTCGACTGGGAGAACGGCTGGTACGCCGCTGCCGCCGCCCAGACGACCGGCGCCCCGGCCGAGGTGGCCGCGGCGCTGCAGGGCGTCTACCGGCAGCTGGGCGCGGCCGATATCAGCATCTCGATGGGACACATCTCCCAGCACGGCGACACGGCGCACGCGTTCTTCAACTCGTCCGTCGACCTCGGCCGCGGCGGCCAGCCCTGGGCTTACCAGGGCAGCTTCTCGCTGCGCCGGGTGGGCGGGGACTGGAAGGTGGTGTGGAGCCCGTCGGTCATCGCGCCCGGCCTGCGGCCCGGCCTCCGCCTCGCGGTGCTCAACACCCTGCCCCCGCGGGCGCAGCTGCTCGACGCCGAGGGCCGGTCGCTCTCGCCGTCGTCGCTGGTCTACACGGTCGGGGTTTACCCGGGACGGCTCAGGAACCCGGCGCGGACCGTCGACGGCCTGGCCGCCGCCACCGGGCTCACCGCGAGCCAGGTCCTGAGCTGGGTCAACGAGGCGCCCGCCGTCCAGTTCCTCGAGCTGCTCCGGCTGAGCCCGGCGAGCTACCAGCGGCTGGGCGGCCAGCTCCGCCGCGTGCCGCAGCTGGTCATCAAGCGGGAGCGGATGCGGCTGCTCAAGAGCATCTCCTGGCCGGTCTCCGGCTCGGTCGGCACCGAGGCGGCCGGGCGGCTGCAGCAGATGGGGATTCCGTACCGGCCGGGGGCGACAGTCGGCCTGTCCGGGCTGCAGCAGACGTACCAGCGCCAGCTCGTCGGGACGCCCACCACAGAGGTCGTCGAGGAGAGCCTGTCGGGCCAGCTCGTCGCCGTGCTGAAGCGGTGGCCGGGCCAGGCCGGCACGCCCGTGCACACCACCATCGACCCCAGGATTCAGATCGCGGCCAACCGCGCGATCAGCTCGCTGCGCACCCCGGCCACGATCGTCGCTGTCTCGACGACCACCGGCCGCATCCTGGCCGTCGCCCAGCACGAAGTCCCGGGCATGCCCATCGTGGACGGCCTGGCCGGCCGCTACCAGCCGGGTCAGGCGTTCACCATCGTCTCCACCGCGGCCCTGCTGGAGACGGGCTTCGACGAGAGCGAGCGGATCCCGTGCGGGTCGTCGAACGTGGTGGGAGGCCAGAGCTTCGTCAACGTTCCGCCGACGCGGAGCCAGGGCACGTTCCGCACCGACTTCGCGCAGGCGTGCGCCACCGCGTTCGCGGAGCTTTCGCTGAACCTGGCCCCCAGGGACCTGCTGCAGGCGGCCAGCGGGTTCGGCCTGGGCAAGCCCTGGCAGCTGCAGGTGGGGGCCTTCACCGGATCCCTGCAGCCGCCCAGCGGCCAGGCCCAGATGGCCGAGGACGCGATCGGGACCGGGGGTGTCCAGGTCAGCCCGCTGGACATGGCCATCGCCGCGGCGGTAGTCCAGTCGGGGACCTGGCGCCCGCCCATGCTCGTGACGCCCGATCCCGGGCTGACCCCCACGGTTCCGTTCGGGCTTCAGGTGGTCTCCGCCCTGCGGGGGCTGATGAAGTCCACGGTGACCAGCGGCGCAGGCAGCGCG
>DASYXX010000120.1:0-4610 GCA_035934395.1 Streptosporangiaceae bacterium | reverse complement strand
CCGCGGGCTCGGCGTCGCCGTTGGCTATGCCAGATGCCCGCGACCGCGGCGGTCCGGGCTTGGCCACCGCAGGACCCGCCTCAGCCGCGTCCCGCGACGCCCCGGAGCCGCCCGCCGAACCGCGGCCGCCCGCCCGCGACGCGCCGGCCCTGGAAGCACCGCCGCGAGGGGATCCGTCCCGGCCATGGTGGTGCTCGGCGGCGGGGACGTGGTCGACCGGCTCCAGCGACACGATGACGCCGCGCCCGCTGCAGCACTCGCACGGCACGGAGAACGCCTCGAGCAGGCCCGAGCCGACCCGCTTCCTGGTCATCTGCACCAGGCCCAGCGAGGTCACCTCGGCCACCTGGTGCTTGGTCCGGTCCCGCGCCAGGCACTCGAGCAGCCGCCGCAGGACCAGGTCGCGGTTGCTCTCCAGAACCATGTCGATGAAGTCGATCACGATGATCCCGCCGACGTCGCGCACCCGGAGCTGCCGGACGATCTCCTCCGCGGCCTCCAGGTTGTTGCGGGTGACCGTCTGCTCGAGGTTCCCGCCCTGCCCGGTGAACTTGCCGGTGTTGACGTCGATGACGGTCATCGCCTCGGTGGTGTCGATCACCAGTGAGCCGCCGCTCGGCAGCCAGACCTTGCGCTCCAGCGCCTTGGCGATCTGCTCGTCGATCCGGTACGCCGCGAACACGTCATCCTGGTCGTCGGTCCAGCGCTCGAGCCGCTCGGCCAGGTTCGGCGCCACGTAACGGACGTACTCGTCGACCATGTCCCAGTCGCCGTCGCTGGCGATGACCAGCTTCGTGAAGTCCTCGTTGAAGATGTCCCTGACCACCCGGATGGTGAGATCGGGCTCGCTGTAGAGCAGTTCCGGCGCGGTGGCCGACTTCGCCCTCCGCTCGATGGCCTCCCACTGCGCGGCGAGCCTCGAGACGTCGTGGGAGAGCTCCTCCTCGGTGGCCCCCTCGGCCGCGGTGCGCACGATCACGCCGGCGTTCTCCGGCATCACCTGCTTCAGGATCTGCTTGAGCCGGGTGCGCTCGGTGTCGGGCAGCTTGCGGCTGATCCCGGTCATGTTCGCGCCGGGGACATAGACCAGGTACCGGCCGGGCAGGCTCACCTGGCTGGTCAGCCGGGCACCCTTATGCCCGATCGGGTCCTTGGTGGCCTGAACCAGGATCGACTGGCCGGACTTCAGCGCCGACTCGATTCGCTTGGACTCGCCCTCGAGCCCGCTGGCGTCGAAGTTGACCTCGCCGGCGTACAGGACCGCGTTCCTGCCCTTGCCGATGTCCACGAACGCGGCCTCCATCGAGGGCAGCACGTTCTGCACCCGGCCCAGGTAGACGTTGCCGACGTAGGACTGATGGCTGGCCTTGTCTACGTAGTGCTCGACCAGAATGCCGTCCTCCAGGACGGCGATCTGCGTCCGGTCCAAGTGCTGCCGGACCACCATGACCCGCTCGACGGCCTCGCGGCGGGCCAGGAACTCGGACTCGGTGATGATCGGCGGCCTGCGCCGGCCCGACTCGCGACCCTCGCGCCGCCGCTGCCGCTTGGCCTCCAGCCGTGTCGATCCCTTGACCCCCCTGACGTCAGCGGCGGCGTCGGCCTCTGTGCGGGGCGCGCGCACGTGGACGACGGTGTTCGGCGGGTCGTCGGACGCGGCGGCGTCGGCATCTGCGGCGGCGCCGCTGCGGCGCCTGCGCCGCCGGCGCCGGGCCGGGCTTGTCTCCTCGGATTCGTTCTCCTCGGCGCCTGCGGCCCGGTCGTCGGCCGCCTCGCCCACAGCGGCCGAAGCCCGCCCGCCGGACCTGGCGGGCGCCTCGGCATCGCCGGCGGCCGAGTCCGCGTCCTGGTCGGCGCCGTCGTCGCCGGCGCCCCGGGCCTTGCCGTGGCCACGTCCGCCGCGGCGCCTCCGCTTCGGCGAGCTGGTCTCGCCGTCGTCGTCCTGGTCGCTCGCGCCCGGGGCCCGGGTCTCCTGCGCGGGGGCCGTCTCGGCGTCCGCCGTGGGCCGGCGCGCACCGACGGGCGGGTTGAGGGAGGGCGGCGGGCTCGGGGAGGGCGGCGGGGCAGAAGAGAGATCCGGCGGCTGGAAGATGACCAGAGGGGGCTGGAACGCGGCCGGCTGAGGTGCCTGCGTCGCCGCCTGAGTCTCCTGAGGCGTCCCTGGCTCGCGGGACGAATACGACTCCTGAGAACTCCAGGGCACCTGCGCCGCTCGTGTCTCGTGAGCCGTCGGCGGGGGCGGCGATGCCGCGGCGAACTCCGGCGGAGCCGCGGCAGCATGCCCCGGCACCGGGGGCGCCGAGCTGAACTCCGGTGTCGGCGGCGCGGAGGCAAACCCCGGCGCCGGGACCGCGACCGACGCCGCCCCGGGCGAGCCCGCTCCCGGCGATCGCGCTCCCGGCGAGCCCGCTCCCGGCGATCGCGCTCCGGGCGAGCCCGCTCCCGGCGAGCCCGCTCCCGGCGGACCCTCCGATATGGCCGCGGTCGACGCCGGTGGTGCCGTGGTCGCGCCCTCCTCGTGGTCCGGTCCGGTGGCGCCGCCGTCATCGTCGGCGGGCGGCCCGGCGGGCCGGGTCGCCGCGCGCCGGGCGCGCCGGAACAGCCTGCGGCCGGAGCCCCCGGCTTCGTTGTCCTGGGGGCCCGCGTCCGGCCCGGCCTCGGCCGGGCTGCTGGTCACACCAGCGGAGTCGCCGGCGCCTGCCGGCCCTTCGTGGTCTGGTTCTCTGTCGTGCCGCTCGGTTTCGAGCATCCGGGCAATCTCCCGTCGTACTCCCGGGCGCGCGGGCCGGAATCCGGCCCCTCCGCGCCGCGCAGGAGCTGTTCGTATGCGCTGGATGGCGTGGCGGGCGCCGCTGCGTTACCTACCGCTGCGGCGGCCGCGCCGCTCACGCGCGTTTCCTTTTCCTGTCTTTGTGCCGCAGCCGGGGCTGGCTGCGCGGGGGATGCTGCCGCGGGCCGCGCCTGTGCCGACCTGAGAGAGGCGGGCCCGGCGGTCCCGGCAGCGGCACCGTCGCCGGCGCCTTCGATTGTGGTCTCCACGTCGAGCGGCCCCTGCGCCAGCCGGGTCACCAGCGCTGGTGGCGACGGCG
The DNA here is from genome assembly GCA_035934395.1 of Streptosporangiaceae bacterium. GTDB lineage: Bacteria > Actinomycetota > Actinomycetes > Streptosporangiales > Streptosporangiaceae > JASHPR01. The sequence goes on along the minus strand of DASYXX010000120.1, from coordinate 1,521 downwards.
CCAGGCCGGCCACGGCGTTGAGCGCGGTCAGAATGTCGTCGGGCCGAACGGCCGGGGTCAGGTGCCGAACGACCATACGCAGGATCGCGCATCCGGCGTAGCCGTCCTGTGCGGCACGCTCGTCAAGCTCGAGCGTGAGCACGGCGGCGCGAGCGTCGAGCCGCCGGGTTCCCTTGCTGGTGCTGCGCTCCACCAGCACGCTATCGGCGGCCAGGAACGCGGCCACGGCCCGTGCCGCCTCGGCCGGGGCAACCCCGGGCAGGACCACGCGCCAGTGCGACCCCTCGAGCCGCAGGCCGCCCAGCCCGCCGTCACGTTCCAGAACCTCGATCACGCCAATCCCGTCCGGCAGGGCAGCGTTCAGCCGGTCGCGCACGTCGGGTGCGGCGCACTGACCGGTCAGCGCGATCTCCAGGTACTCGGCCTCGCTCGCGGTTCCCGTCGGCGCTCCCCCCGCGTACGAGATCTTCGGATGCGGCGAGAATCCCGCGGAGTACGCGACGGGCAAGCCGGCCTTCCGTACTCCCCGCTCGACCGCACGCGCGATGTCCCTGTGGCTCGCGAAACGCATCCTGCCACCTCTAGAATACCTGATCACCAGGCGCTGGACCACGGACGCGGGCGCCGTGGCGGCAGGCACCGGACGTGTCATCGCGCACGCCCTGCGTTCGAAATATTTATAACGCTTCCGGTTCCGGCTGCCCCGCGGCCGCCGACGACGGTCAGCGGCAGCAGCTTCGCCCCGGTCGGGCCGACCTGGATCTCCGTGTCCATCGCCGGGCACACGCCGCACTCGAAGCAGGGGGTCCAGCGGCAGTCGTCCACCTCGGCGGCCCCCGCCGGGTCGATGGCGTCCAGCCAGTCCTGCCAGAGCCAGTCCCGGTCCAGCCCGGAGTCGAGGTGGTCCCAGGGCAGCACCTCGGCGTAGCCGCGCTCCCGGGTGGTGTACCAGGCCAGGTCGACCCCGTCGGCGGCCAGCGCCCCGGCCGCGCAGCGCTCCCAGCGCTCGAACGAGAAGTGCTCGCTCCAGCCGTCGAACCTGGCCCCGTCGGCCCAGGCCGCCCTGATCACCTTGGCGACCCGGCGGTCGCCGCGGGAGAGCAGGCCCTCGATGATCGACGGCCTGCCGTCGTGGTAGCGGTACCCGATCGCCTTGCCGTACGCGCGGTCGGCGCGCAGCGCGCTGCCCAGGGCGCGGAGCCTGGCGTCGACGGTCTCGTGATCGCACTGCGCGGCCCACTGGAACGGGGTATGCGGCTTGGGCACGAAGCCGCCGATCGACACTGTGCAGCGAACGTCGCGCCGACCGCTGGCCTGCCGGCCCGCCTCGATTACGCGAAGCGCCACCCGGGCGATCGCGAGCACGTCCTCGTCGGTCTCGGTGGGCAGCCCGCACATGAAGTAGAGCTTGACCTGGCGCCACCCGCTGGCGTACGCCGTGGTGACGGTCCTGATCAGGTCCTCCTCGGTGACCATCTTGTTGATCACCTTGCGGATCCGGTCGGTGCCGCCCTCGGGCGC
>DASYXX010000118.1:0-1700 GCA_035934395.1 Streptosporangiaceae bacterium | reverse complement strand
CAGGCGTAGGCGATCCCCGTGTCCTCGATGGCCGGGCCGAGTGCCTCGCGGAGCCGGTCCAGGAACCGCTCGCCGAGCGGGTCGTCGAGGACCTCCGCGACGGCCGGCGCGGGCTCGGAGTCGGCGAGCAGCGGCGCCATCGACGCGAAGCACACCATCGCCGTTCCGCTGGCGGCCAGCGGGCGGAGGGCCTCCGCCAGCATCGCCGTCCCGACGAGGTCGACCGTGAGGATACGGCGCCAGTCGGCCATGGTGGGCGAGATCCCCGCGGCGTGGGCCACGGCCCGCAGCGTGCCCAGCCCCCGGACCCGGGCCGCCAGCCGGTCGAGGCCGTCCCGGTCGGTGATGTCCAGGACGAGTGGCTCGGCCGCGGCGCCCAGGCCGGACGCCGTGAGTTCGTGGGCGGCCGCGGTAACGCTCACCTCATCCCGGTCCACGAGCACCAGCGCGTCCACCTGCGCAGCCAGCCGCCGCGCACAGGCCAGTCCCATGCCGCGCCCGGCGCCGGTCGCGATGCCAACGGTAGCCATGCGAACCTTCCTCCCTGTTCTTCAGCAGGCTCGGCCCGGTCCGCCCGCAAGCTCGCCAGGCCGCGGATGAAGGCGGCAAGTAGCCGGTCGGCTACCCCGTCCCGAGAGAGCGTAGCCGAGGACGAGGGCGCGCTCGATCGCGGAACGGTCATGATCTGCCGCCGACCTGACCGGCGCGTTTCGTCCGCCGGCCGCTGGGCCCGGATACGCTATTGGGGTTGGCGGACGGGCCATCAGGCAATCACACTGGTCACGGGTGCCCCGACACTCAAGGACGGCGCACCTGCCCGGGAGGTGGGAGTGCGTCGGGTACTGCTGCTCAACATCACGTATGAGCCGCTCACCACGGTCGGCCTGCATCGCGCGGTGTGCCTGGTGCTCGGCGAGAAGGCCGAGGTCGTGCACGACGACTCCGAAGGAGCAGTGCTGCATTCCGCGTCGGTCATCCTCGCCACCCCTTCCGTGATCAGGCTGCGCCGCTACATTCGCGTGCCGTACCGCAGCCGCGTTCCGCTGACCAGGGCCGCGCTGATGCGCAGGGACAACTACCTGTGCGCGTACTGCGGCATCAAGGCCGAGACCATCGATCACGTGATACCTCGCAGCCGCGGCGGGGTGCACACCTGGGAGAACTGCGTCGCTTCCTGCATGCGCTGCAACCATCGCAAGGCCGACCGGCTGATCGAGGAGCTCGGCTGGACCCTGCGCTGCGTGCCGGCTGTGCCGCGCGGGGCGCACTGGCGCCTGATCGGCGCCGCCCACGACGGCGATCCGCAGTGGGCCGCCTACCTCACCGAAAGCGCGGCCTAGCGCCTGGTCATCAATTGCTACGAGCCCCAGGCCGCCCCGGCATGCAACCAGCGGGGTGGGTGAGGCCCGTGTGAATTCATCTGCCCGTTCCGCCAGCCTCCCGGCCGCCTCGCTGCTCACGAAAGTACTGGAAGACACGGCATAGCGGGCTGTTCGAGAGACACAACCCCGCCCGCCCGGGGTCAGCCGCCGTCAGCCGGGCCTCTCGTGCTCGCCTCGTCCTGCTGGCGGGGCAGACGAGGCCAGCGTGACACGAGTGCCGTGCCCGCCCGCCGCCGGGCAACCGACAGCTGTCCGTTATACGCCTTTCGCCGTTTCCCGCGCAGGGCTGGCCGTGTGGTCGACGGGCCACCCCCCCCC
>DASYXX010000115.1:0-2561 GCA_035934395.1 Streptosporangiaceae bacterium | reverse complement strand
GCGGCTGGACAACCCGCCCGTGGTGGACGTCGCGGTGTCCCGCCGCATGGGGCTGTTCGTGGTGGCCCGGCTGGCCGCCAAGCACGGGATCAGGGTCCGGCTGCGCCCCGCGGCCTCAGGCGGGCTAATCGCCTTGGTCTGGCTGCCCGATGAGGCGATCATGCAGGAAAGCCCCGGCGGCTCTCCTGATTTGCACCCGGTCGAGTCGCCCGCGCCAGGCACCGCGGCCGGGCAGGTCGCCGGCAGGGCTATGACCAGCGGCTGGGGGGATACCGGCCGCGCCGCCACGGAGCAGGAGGTCAGCGCAGCCAGGGCGCCGAGGTTCGCGCCGCTGCGCGTGGACGCCGGCGAGGCAGGCCTCGAGCGGCGAGTTCCAGGGACCGGACCCCGGCCCGGCGCCGAGCCCGGCTGGGTTGCGGCGACCGGCCCGCTGCCCGCGTTCCGGACCGTGCCCCGGCCAGCGTCGGAGGACAGGCCAGAGCCCGCCGCCGCAGCGCAGCCAGAGACCGCCACGGGCGCGGAGCCGCCCGCCGAGCCCCGGACCGCCGAGGCTGAGCAGGCCGCCGAGACCTACGAGCCGTTCGGAACCGGCGCGTATCCGGTCGTCGGCGCCGCGGCGTCGTCGTTCGAGTCGCCGCCCGTCTTCAGTGCGCCCGCCGCCGCGCCCGATGCCTACGTGGACGAAGACACCGACTACCGATCCCTCTCCCGCCCCGACGGGGGAGCCGATGGCCGGTCCGACTCCTCACACGAGGTGATCGTGCCCTCCGCCGAGGACCTCGGTGAGGGTCATCGCCTGCCCATCTTCGAGGCCGTGGAGTCAGACTGGTTCCGCCGCGGCCGGCAGGCGGTCGGCAGGTCGGCGGCAACGGCGGATACGGCCAGCAACGGCTGGGCAACCTCCGCCGCCGATGCCGGCTGGCGCGCCGCTGAGGTGGTCCACACGCCCTCCTCGGGCGGGGTTACCGCGGCCGGGCTCCCGAAACGGGTGCCGCAGGCAAACCTCGTTCCCGGGACCGCGGCGCCCGCGGCTGGCGGCGCCCACGCGTCGACGCCGACCCGTTCCGCGGCGGCGACCCGGGACCGCTTCGCCAGCTTCCAGCGGGGAGTCAGGAGGGGGCGTGCCGTCGCGGCCGGGGACGAAGGAGCAGATGGGACTGGCGGCGGAGAGGATGAGGCTTCCCGATGAGGCGTAGGAAGGAGCGGTCGTGAGCCCGCTTGTGCGTCCCGCGCAGGACCTGAACTGGCTGATCACGAACTTCGTGGAGCGGGTGGCGTCGGTCGCGCACGCGATCGTTGTGTCGTCTGACGGGCTTCCGATGGCGTATTCGCACGGGTTCCCGGCGGACCGGGTTGACCAGCTCGCGGCGGTGACGTCGGGCTTGACGAGCCTGACGCAGGGCGCGTCGCGGGTGTTCGAGGGCGGTCAGGTCACGCAGACGGTCGTCGAGATGCAGCGCGGGCTCCTGGTCGTGATGGCGATCAGTGACGGGTCGAGTCTGGCTGTACTTGCGGCTGCCGATTGTGATATGGGACTTGTCGCGTATGAGATGGCTCTGCTTGTCGAGCGAGTGGGGAGCGCGCTGACTCCTGAGGTGCGCAGTTCTCAGTCGCCTGCCTGGCGGGAGGATGGCCAACTGTGACAGGAGATGCCGGTGTCGGTCCCGGGCCGTGATGACCGGGCGCCAGGCGTCGGCCGGTCCCGGTACCGGTCGGGCAATGGCGTCGGTCGATCGGCGTTCGAGCCTCCGTCGGGCGGCGCCCCGGGCCCTGGCGGCCCTGGTCCCGGCGTTCTTGGCTCTGTTTTTCCGGGTGCTGTTGATGCTGGCGTTTCCGGGCAGAATGATTCTCGCGGCGGGCGGGCGGCGGCGGACGGCAGCGGAAGCTCTCTGGTGCGGCCGTATGCGGTGACCGGGGGGCGGACGAAGCCGAGATACCAGCTGGAGATCGAGGCCATGGTCGCGGCCTCGCACTACGAAGCACGCGACCTGTCGGTGCTGAGTCCGGAGTGCCAGGCCATCCTGGGGTTCTGCCGGGACTGGCGGTCCGTGGCGGAGATATCCGCGGTGCTCAGGATGCCACTGGGCGTGGCCCGTATCCTCATCGCCGACATGGCAGTAGAGGGGCTGGTCAGGATTCACCAGCTGGACCACGCACAGGGTCGCCCGGATCTTAACCTGCTTGAAAGGGTGCTCAGTGGACTACGCAAGCTCTAAGGCGGGCTCGGGCGTGGCGGCGACCGACGCCGCGATGACGTCTGTCAAGATCGTTGTCGCGGGTGGCTTCGGCGTGGGCAAGACCACGTTTGTGGGATCGGTGTCGGAGATCACGCCGCTGACCACCGAGGCGGTGATGACGACGGCGAGCGATGGCCTGGACGACCTGTCCCACACGCCGGACAAGACGACCACCACGGTGGCGATGGATTTCGGCCGGGTCACGCTGGACGCCGGGCTGATCTTGTACCTGTTCGGCACCCCGGGTCAGCACCGGTTCTGGTTCATGTGGGACGACCTGATCCATGGTGCGATCGGGGCGGTGGTGCTGGTGGATACCCGCAG
>DASYXX010000103.1:0-5631 GCA_035934395.1 Streptosporangiaceae bacterium | reverse complement strand
CCCTCGGTGACGGCCTGGCGGGCGTTGCCGGTGCGGTCGTAGGCCTCGCGGATGCGGGTCAGGATGAACACCTCGTAGTCCATGGACAGGCCGAACAGGAACGCGAACACCATCAGCGGGACCCACATGGTGATCGCGCCGGTGGCCGGGACGCCGAACAGGCGCTGTGAGCCGTGGCCGTCCTGGAAGACCCAGGTCAGCACGCCGTAGGCGGCGGCCAGGGAGATCAGGTTGAAGATCACGGCCTTGGCGGCCAGCAGGACCGACCGGAACGCGCGGGCCAGGAGCAGGAACGTGGCCACCCCGATCAGCGCGAGCATGAGCGGGAAGTCGCCGTAGACCGCGTGGTCGAAGTCGATCAGCGACGCGCCGTCGCCGCCGGTCCCGATCACGTGCGGGCTGGCGTCCAGGGTGTGCTCTAGGGCGGCGATGGTGGCCTGGCCGGCCGGGACGCTGCTCTCAGCGGCGGGGAGCACGGTGACGATCTCGGTGCCGGCCCGGTGGTAATCGAGGGTGGCGGGGGCGACGGCCGTGTACACGCCCGGCAGGTGCGCGGCCTGCGTGGCCACGGCCTGCTGTGCCCCTGGCGAGGTCAGCACCTCGGCCGGGGTGATCACGCCCGACGGGATGCCGCCGCGGGTCAGGGTGGTGAGCGCGTCGTGGGCAGGCCCGGCGGCGGCCTGGGCGGTGCTGCCCGGCTCGCCGAGGTGCAGGCCGAGGGGGGGCAGGGCCAGGGCGGTCATGATGGCCAGCCCGGCGATCGCGGCGGCCCAGCGGTGCCGGTACACGACGCCGGCCCAGGCCGAGAACACCCGGCTGGCGCGCCGCTCGGTGCGCAGCCGCGGCCAGTCCAGCCGGGGCCCGGCGGTGGCCAGGATCACCGGCAGCAAGGTGATCGCGACCGCGACCGAGACCAGCGGGACCAGGACGCCGCCGTAGCCGACGGAGCGGAGCATCGGGACCGGGAGCACGATCATGGACAGCAAGCCGATGGCGACGGTCAGGCCGGAGAACACGACCGCACGGCCGGCGTGGCTCATGGCCTCGGTGACCGCGGCGTGGTTGTCGCGGCCGGCGGCACGCTCCTCGCGCCAGCGGGTGACCACCAGCAGCGAGTAGTCGATCGCCACGCCCAGGCCGATCAGCGCGATCAGGAACTCGACGATCTGGGAGACCCCGGTGACCTCGGTCAGCCCGCCGACGATCAGGAACGTGGCCAGCACCGAGATCCCGCCGATGATCAGCGGCAGGAAGGCCAGGAAGCTGGCGAACACCAGCGCCAGGATCACCAGCGCGCCGACCGACCCGATCATGACCTCAGCCATCACCCCGGTGCCCTTGGCCGCGGGCTTGCCGTTCTGCAGCAGCTGGCTGCTGGTGACCCCGGTGTGCCACCCGGCGGGCCCGGCCGATGCGACCGCGTGCTGGATGACCGGGCCGAGGTCGCTGCCGCCGAACCCGGTCACCGGCGTGGTGTATACCAGCGCGAACGTCGACCGGCCGTCCCGGGTGACGAACGCCCGGTCGTGCGTGGTGTAGTAGTCGGCGATCCGCACGTCCGGGATGGCCTTCGCGACCGCGGCGAAGGCCCGGCCGGTGGCGGTGGCCACCGCGGGGTCGGTAACTCGCTGGCCGGGTGCCACGGTGATCACCGGCAGGTAGGGCGTCTGTGAGCCGCCGTTGCCGTACTGAGCGGCGATCTGGTTGTCGACCCGGAACGCCTGCCCGGGCATGGCGAAGTTGTTGGTCATCCGGTGGGTGGTGCCGCCGATCGTCATCACGCCGGCGGCGGCCACCACGACCCAGAACAGGGCCACCAGCAGCTTGTGGCGGAGCACGAAACGCGTCAGGGCCGGCATCGGAGCCTCCTGGTTCATACCGCCGGCGGGACTTCCGCCAGCCACCGACAGCGTCCCGGGATCCGGCGTACTCAGGCGTCCTGCCGCGGTCGGCTCTTGCCGGTACCTCCCAGGGAGGCCGGGAACCGCGGTTACTCCCGGGGGAGTAGCCGGATCGTCAACCCGGGGAGGGCGACCCCCGGCAGGCGCGGTGCTTACTCTTGCTGCATGGAACGTGCCGGGGCCATCGCGCGGTGGTGGGGTCACCCAGCGGTCCGGGACTGGGGCCCGGCGCTGCTGCTGACCGCCGCGCTGCTCTACGGCGCGTATGGCGAGGCGCACCCCAGCACCAGGGCTTACTTCTCGCACGGGCAGCACCTGCCGGATACTCCGACGGCCGCGCTCGTCCTTGTCGCCGTGGCGTGCCTGGCGCTCGCCTGGCGGCGCCGGTGGCCGGTCGCGGTGCTCGGCGTGTCGGTCGCGGCCGCGACCGTCTACACCCTGCTCGGCTACGTCAACGGCGCGGTGCTGGTGGCGCCGATGGCCGCCCTGTACGCGGTGGCCGCGGTGTCCGGCGTCCGCCGGGCCGTGGCCTACGGGCTGGGAACGCTGGCCGTGCTCGGCCTGGCCAGCATGGCGGTCAACCCGCTGGGGCGGTACGGCGGCGGCGTCGTGATACTCCCGTTCATGACCGCCATCGTGGTCGTCGCCGGGATCGCGGTGGCGAACCGGCGGGCTTACGTCGAGTCGAGCCGGGACCGGGCCGAGCAGGCCGCCGAGCAGGCTGCCCGGCGGCGGATCGATGAGGAGCGGCTGCGCATCGCCCGGGAGCTGCATGACGTGGTCGCCCACACCATGGCCACGATCAACGTCCAGGCCGGGGCGGCGGTCCACGTCCTCCCCACCCGGCCGGAGGCCGCCGCCGACGCGCTGCAGGCGATCAAGGCGGCGAGCAAGGAGGGGCTCAGGGAGCTGCGCGCGATCCTCAACGTGCTGCGCCAGGCCGACGACGCCGATCCCACCCAGCCGACCCCGGGCACCGCGCAGCTCGAGACGCTCGTCGCCGGGGCCCGCCGGGCGGGCCTGGAGACCACGCTGTCGGTGACCGGGACGCCCGCCCCGCTGCCGGCCGCCGTTGACCTGGCCGCCTACCGGATCGTGCAGGAATCGCTGACCAACGCGATCCGCCACGCCGGCCCGGCGCAGGCCTCGGTCTGGCTGAGCTACGGCGACGACGAGCTGCGGATCGACGTGGCCGACACCGGCCGCGGGAAGCCGGCCGGCGTGAGCGAGGGGGCGGGACACGGGCTGGTCGGCATGCGCGAGCGCGCCGCGGCCGTCGGCGGCTCGGTCGAGACCGGTCCTTCCCCGGGCGGCGGCTTCCGGGTCGCGGCCCGGCTTCCCCTGCACGGCCGGCTGCGCGGCGACGGGGCCGTGGCGGAGAACGGAGTAGCGTCGTGAGGGGCGATGCGGTGGCGGAGGAGAGGGTAGCGTCGTGATTCGGGTCCTGTTGGCCGACGATCAGGCTCTCATCAGGGCGGGGTTCCGCGTGCTGATCGACGCCGCCGACGACCTCGAGGTGATCGGCGAGGCCACCGACGGCCAGCAAGCGGTAGACCTGGCCCGACGTGAGCGCGCCGACGTGGTGCTGATGGACATCCGGATGCCCGGCGTGGACGGCCTGGAAGCCACCCGGCGCATCTCGGCCGACGAGGACCTCGCCGGGGTCAAGGTCCTCATCCTGACCACCTTCGAGTCCGACGAGTACGTCTACCAGGCGCTCCGGGTCGGGGCCAGCGGCTTCCTGGTCAAGGACACCGAGCCCGCCGAGCTGATCCAGGCGATCCGGGTGGTGGCCAGAGGCGACGCGCTGCTCTCGCCGAGCGTGACGCGCCGGCTCATCACTGACCTCGCCCGCCGCCCCGAGCGGCCCACGACCAGCGGCCAGGTCCTGTCCGCGCTGACCGACCGGGAACGCGAGGTGCTGGCGCTGGTCGCCGAGGGCCTGTCCAACGACGAGATCGCCGCCCGCCTGTTCCTCAGCCCGCTCACGTCGAAGACGCACGTCAGCCGCATCATGACGAAGCTGAACGCACGAGACCGCGCCCAGCTGGTCGTCATCGCCTACGAGAGCGGGCTGGTAACCCCGGGCGCCCGCGCGTAGGGCAGGGTCCGCGAGGGATTGTGGTCGACGGCCCATCGACCACACGGCCCACCCGCGTGCGATACGGCGAAAGCCGCATAACGGGCGGCCGCCGGGTGTGATGGCGGCAGCCGGGCCACGGGCAGGCGGCCCTGGACCAGGCGCAGCGCTGACTCGGCCAGACTGGTCGGGTGACCAGCCCGGTTCCTGTCGGCGAGGCCCGCGACCCTCGCCTGACCGACTATGTCCGCCTGACCGACGTTCACCTGCGTCGCAGCCTCGAGGCCGCGCACGGGCTGTTCGTCGCCGAGGGAGAACTGGTGATCAGGCGCGCCATCGAGGCGGGCTACCCGGTGCGCTCGCTGCTTATCACCAGCGACCGGCTGGCCGCGCTCGCGGACCTGGCCGGCGGCTGCCCGGGCCCGGTGTACGTGGTCGCACCGGAGATCGCCCGGCAGCTCACGGGCTACCGGGTCCACCGCGGGGCCCTGGCCTCCATGCAGCGGCTCCCGCTCAGGCCGGTGGACGAGGTGATCGGCGGGGCCCGGCGCCTCGTGGTGCTCGAGGACATCGTCGACCACACGAACGTGGGCGCGATCTTCCGGTGCGCGGCCGCGCTCGGGTTCGACGCGGTCGTCCTCGCGCCGCGCTGCGCCGATCCGCTGTACCGGCGCTCGGTCCGGGTGTCGATGGGCGCGGTGTTCGCCGTGCCCTACGCCCGGCTGGACGACTGGCGGGAGGGGCTGGCCAGGATCCGCGCGGCCGGGTTCCGCCTGCTGGCGCTGACCCCGGCGCCCGACGCCGTGCCGATCGACCAGGCGCGGGCCGCCGGGGGACGCCCGGACGGCGACCGGCTCGCCCTGCTGCTCGGGACCGAGGGCGACGGGCTCTCGGCCCGCTGGCGCGACCAGGCCGACCTGAGCGTGCGGATCCCGATGAGCGGGGGAGTGGACTCGCTCAACGTCGCGTCCGCGGCGGCCATCGCCTGCTACCTGCTGGCCAGCCGCCCTGACAGCTGACTGACGCCCCCCGGAGCGCTCCTCGCCGCCCGACAACGGCCGCGCCCGCAGCTCAGGCGCCAGAGGCGCTCTGTCGCCGTTTGCGCCTTTCGTGACGGCTTGCCGCAGCAGCGCCCGTGTGGTCGATGGGCCGTTGACCACGCTCTATGGGGGTCGGTGGCCCATCGACGACAATCGCTTCCGGACGCAGCGGCGGCAACTGCCTATGACCACTGGCTGACTGGTCGCCACGGCACTCGGGCTAGTCATGGTGGCGCTGAAAGTAACTCGTCCGCCTGCACCCGCACCGAGCATGCGCCACTTCAGCCTGGCGCGCCCGGCGTGCCCTGACCGGCCCGCGCCGTTGGCCCGCTTCTTGGGCTGCTGGCCCCCTTCGCGTCCACCGCGGCGGCCGCCGCGCGGTGCTCACCACTGCGCTGCGACAGCGGCCATGTGAACTCGATCTCAACCTCCACCTCGTCGTCCTCGATCTCCACCTCTAGCTCGGCACGCACGCTCCCCGGTACGTGCAGCTTGACCGTGCCCGGCCCGAATGGAACCCCGGCGTCGTGGTCCCCGGCAAACGCGCGGGCCAGGTGCGACAGCCAGGCCGCGGCCTCGTCGCGGCTGATCGTCTGCTCGAATTCCACCT
>DASYXX010000072.1:0-2892 GCA_035934395.1 Streptosporangiaceae bacterium | reverse complement strand
GCCCGCGATCGCGCCCCACAAGCCGATGGCGCGCGCGCGTTCCTTGCGTTCGGTGAAGACGTTGGCGATCAGCGACAGCGTCGCCGGGAACGTCATGGCGGCGCCCAGGCCCATCACCGCCCGGGCCGCGATCAGCTGCGCTGGACTGGTGGTGAACCCGCCGGCCAGGCTGGCGGCCCCGACCACGGTCAGCCCGGCCAGCAGCATTCCCTTGCGGCCGAACCGGTCGGACAGGCTGCCGAAGGTGAGCAGCAGCGCGGCGAAGACGAGGTTGTAGGCATCGACCACCCACTGCAGCTGGGTGGTGGTGGCGTGCAGCTCGCGCACCATCGCAGGCAGCGCCACGTTCACCATGGTCGTGTCCAGGTTGACCAGGAACGCCGCGAGCAGCAGCGCGGCGAGGATCATGGGTTTGGATCGCATGGCTGAGATCTCCGTGACCTAGTTGTTACCGGCGGGCTGAGGGTGCCGGGCGTCAAGCACGGTGGTGACGCGCCCGGTTTCGACGTCGTACACGTGGCCGGAGACGCTCATCTGCGGCGGGAGCAAGGGTGAGGCGAGCAGGCGCTCGACGTCGGCGGCGACGGTGATGTGCGGGTCGGCGACGGCGGAGGCTTCGAGGGCCGCCTCGTCCGCGCCAGTCGCCTCGGCAGCCTGCTGCCGGAAGCCGGGGTCGGCGAGGAGGCCGGTCCCGCACTGCGTGTGGTGAATGACCGCGACTTCGACGCTCTTATCGCCGTCCACCGGCCCGCCGGCCAGCCTGCGGCCGAGGAAGGCGAGGTAGGCGATCTCCTCGATGACGGGCTGGGTGACGCGTCCGCCCGCGTTGCGCAGGACCGGGGCGTCGCCGAGCTTGAGCCCGAGGGTGAGCGCGGGGTCGACCCGGTGGTCCAGGCAGGTGATGAGGATCACCTGTGCGGCGGGCAGGCCGAGCGGAACGGGGGTGAAGGCACGGGCGAACTGCTCATTGTGCTCGAGCAGCGGGGTCATCCTGCTGGTCATGGTGGCTCAGTTCCTCTCTGGCCCAGCTTTGTGGACGGTGACCACTATTTAGTGGACGCTGTACACGATACTTGCCCTAGTGGATGCTGTCCACTAATTTGTGGCTGTGACGACCGACGGATCAGCAGATGCGATAACCGGGGCCAGGCGGCGCCGTCCGCGCGGCGCCGTCCGCGACGGACTGATCGCCGCCGGGCTCGAGCTGGCCCGGGCCGGCGGCCCGGATGCCGTCGTGCTCCGTGAGGCGACACAGATGGTGGGCGTGGTGCCCAACGCCGCCTACCGGCACTTCGCCGACCGGGACGAGCTCCTGGCCGCGGTCGCCGCGGCGGCCATGCGCGAGCTTGCCGCCCGGATGGCCGCCGGCGTCGGCCGGGTGCGCGGCAAGTACGGCGATCCAGCCGCGGCCCGCCGCCGGCTGGGCGCGATCGGCACGGCGTACCTGGAGTTCGCCCGCCAGGAGCCGGGGCTGTTCGCCACCGCGTTCGCCTTGCCCCGGCAGCACGCCTACGACGCTCCCGGCGGCGGGACCGGGCCGGACCCCATGCCGCTGGATCAGCTCCGCGCGGTCCTCGACGAACTGGCCGACGCCGGCGTGCTCAGCCGGCGGCGCCGCGCCGGCCTCGAGTACCCCATCTGGTCCACGGTGCACGGGCTGGCCGTCCTCACCGGGCAAGGGCCCCTGCGCGAACTCCCCGACGCTACCCGCCGTCACCTCGAGAGGCTCACCTCCGCCTTTATCGGCGAGGCCCTGGCATGAGCCGGCGCGCCCCTGCCGTCCAGTACCGGGCCCGCCCTTCATCGAGGCATTCCTCGCCCAGACCCGGCTCGGCCCCCGAACCAGGACCGCTACAAGGCCAGACCCTGACCTGTCAACCTCTGCAGTGCCGTCAGCCGGTCCCGCTCCAGCCGTCACCGACACCTTGCCAGCCCGCCCCATAGCGAGCTTGGCCACGTGCATCCGCTCCGGCTCGCCCGGTTAGGACGAACCGGCGGATCAGGACGCGGCCGGTTCTGCGAGGGCGGTTCGCGCGACGATTCCGGCCAAGATGAGAGCCAGCTCGGCGGGGCGGCTGAGCATCGGGTGGTGGTCGGAGTCCAGGGAAATGGTCGTGGCCTGCGCGAGTGCGGCTACCCCTTCTGCCACGTTTGCGGGGAGGATCGCGTCCCGCTCGCTGATCACGTACGTTGCGGGTTTCTCCCGTATCCGGCCGCGCGCAGCGGCTCGCGGACCGAGCGCGCCGCGGCCCTGATGCTCTGGGAGCGGCGCGACACCGGCGGTTACCTGGCCGAGATCGCGGACATCCCAGACCCCGCGGACCGGCTCCGCCGCCTCATCGCCAACGCGGTACGGCTTAGCCAGCGCCGCAACGTGTACGCGGCGCTCAGCCAGGTCGATTCCGAGCCGGCGCAGGCTGTCCTGCAACGGGTCGCCGAGCAGCGGATCGCTTTCCTCACCGGCCTGTACGCCGACCTCGGCCTGCCACCCCAGCGCGCCCGGCTGCTCGCCCGCCTCGCCTACGCGACCTACATCGGGCTGATGCGCATCACCGCAGAGGCACCCGCAGCGCCGCTAAGCACCGAAGACCTGGAAGCCTTCACCGACGAAGCGACCCGCGCGCTGCTGCCCCCGGCCCAGTAACCAGCAGGTCACTCCCGGGACGGGGGACGTGCCGGTGAGCCAGGTAAGGCATACCGACCGATGCCCCGCAAGGCGCCGGGCCTAGCGGCCAGGACCCGCGGCCGGAAGCTCAGGGCCCCGCTCTTGGCGGGAACCAGCCGCGGGGTGAAGACCAGGCGGGAGCGGCACCGCCGGCGTGCAGATCACCCAGCTCTGCCGCCACCACGGGCTGCGCGACAAAGGGCCAACCGACGCGCCGAACGGCGGAT
>DASYXX010000045.1:0-17553 GCA_035934395.1 Streptosporangiaceae bacterium | reverse complement strand
ATTCGGCGAGGTGATCTTCGATCAGCCGTCATCACGCCGCACCCTGAAGACCGCGGTAGGCAGCAAGCGCGGTCGGACGCGCGACCTGGACGTTACCGCGCCAGAAGGTGAGAATGCCGACCTGGCCCAGCTCCGCGAGGGACCGTCACCGCCACCAGCCCCGACCGCAGCCGGACCCTGCACTCCCACGGACCGCCCAGCCAGGCCGCCTGACCGGTGGCCGACCGTTACACCCGAGCCCGCCGCGGGGGCGAAGGGCGACCTCGGCGGCTCTGCCGCTCATCCGCCGCCATCACCGCTCCCCGCGGCCACGCTGGGTCGTGCTACGAGATCCGCGGTGCTAGTTCGCCACCACGGGGAAGGCGACCGGGCTGCGGCGTCCGTCCTGGTCCACGGCGCGCACGCCGAACTGCACGTTGTCCTTGGAGATGTCGAGCGTAACCGTAGTGACGTTGCCCACGTCGATCGCGCCGGTCCAGTCCGGTGACGTCGTCTCCCGCATCACCACCTCGTACCTGTCGAGGTTGGACTCGGGGTTGGCGTTCCAGGTGAGCGTGGTGAGGTTGGTGCCGGCGAAGCTGACCGGTGGCGTGATATGGATCTGTGCGTTCTTGGGCGTGCTCGGCGAGGAGGCCAGAGACCACAGCGCGGCCGCGTTGACCCTGGTCACTCGCGCGACGTAATCGAAGTCCACGTACTGGATCAGGTCACCGAGCTGGCGGCCCTCGAATATCCGTGTGTTCTGGTGCTCGTGGTCAAAGTTCTCCCGGGGCTCGGTGAACCTGGCCGCCGGGTAACCCTGGCCCTGGAAGGAAACGTGGTCGCTGGCGCGCAAGTACCGATCGCGCCGCCAGATCGGCCGGATGTTCATCCCGGTCAGATCGAACGGCGCCACCGAGCGGACGAACCGGCCGAGCTGGCGCGACAAACCGTCGTTCTCACCGCCGACCGACTGCATGAGCGAGATCTGGCCCGGGGTCACGTTGGTCGGGATGCCCTCCAGGAACAACCGCACGGTGAACGGGTCGGGGCGGGTGCCGTCATGGGCATCGCCGGTGCCGATGATGTCGTTGCTGAACATGCCCTGGACGTCGGCGCCGGCCGCCTTCATCTGCTGCGCCATGAAGGTCGAGCCGAAGAGCCCCTCCTCCTCCCCGGACACGGTGGCGAAGATGATGGTGCCGGGGAACTGGTGCGTGGCGAACAGCCGGGCGAGCTCGAGCACGCACGCGACGCCGGATCCGTCGTCGTCGGCGCCGGGCGCGTCGCTGGTGAAGTCGAGCAGGTCGGTCACCCGGGAGTCCAGGTGCCCGGTGACCACGTAGAACCGCTGCGGTTTCGCGGTCCCCTGGAGCGTCGCGATGCAGTTGGTGATGCTGGTCGGCGTCGCAAGCCGGCCCGGGACCGGCTGCTGGACGAACGTCTGCTGCTGAAAGGTCATGTTGCCGTTGGAGGTGGCGGCGATGGCCTGCATCTGCTGGGTCACCCAGGCGGTGGCCGCGCCGATGCCGCGGACCGGATCGGTCTGGCTGGACGCGGTGTGCCGCGTGCCGAACTGAATCAGCCGCTCGATCGTGGCCTGGATCCGGTCGGGGTCGACCTGGTGCAGTAATGCTCGCAGGGCCGGGTCGGGTTCCTGCCGGGAGAGCGCGGGGCTGGCACTGGCCTGGGCCGTGCTGGTGATGATGGGTGCCGCGACCGCGGTGACGGCCGAGGCGGACAGGAACGCGCGGCGGGTGGTGCCCTTGCGGGCGGGAACATCATCGTTCTTTGGCATGCTCCGAATTAATGATGTATTGGCAGCAGATGTCAATACTGCTGCGGTTTTAGCCGACGCGCGGCATAGGTGCGGCGGATGAGCGCCTCGGGCAGGTGCATGCGCAGCATCACCAGCTCGACGTGGGGGGGAATCGCCTGGCTGGTGAGCAGCGAGATGACGATCATGACCACGAACGCCAGCGGCACCGTCCAGACGGCTGGCTGGCCGAGCAGCGCGGCACCCCAGCCGTGCGCGGCGGCCCCGAGCATCGTGGCCACGATCGCGCAGAAGCAGGCGCCGCCGCCGACCACGACGCCGGCCGTCGCGCCGATCCAGGTCAGGCGCCGCCACCAGATGCCGAGCACGATGAGGGGACAGAACGACGAGGCCGCGATGGCGAACGCCCAGCCGACCAGCAGGCCGAGGGAGAAGCGGTCGACCGGAAGCGCCGCCAGGGTGGCTATCGCCCCGGCCAGCACGGCGCACAGCCGGAACGAGCCCACGCCTCCTCGCATGATGTCGTGCGAGAGCGCTCCGGCGACGCTGACGAGCAGGCCCGATGAGGTGGACAGGAAGGCCGCGAACGCGCCGGCCGCGACCAGCGCGGCCAGGAGCATGCCGGCCCGGCCGGCCAGCAGCAGCGGGGGCAGGGAAAGCACCACGCTGTCGGGGTCGCTGGTGAGGTACAGCTCTGGCGCCCGCAGCCGGGCGAGCACCGCGAGGACGGCCGGGAACAGGTAGAACGTGCTGAGCAGGAGCACGACGATCAGCGTGGTGCGCCTCGCCGCCTCGCCGTCGGGGTTGGTGTAGAAGCGGACGAGAATGTGCGGCAGGCCGATCGCCCCGAAGAGGGTCGCGATGATCACGCCGTACGTGGCCACCAGGGGGTGCGCTCCCCCGGTTCCGGCGGTGAGGAAGGGAGAGTCCCACATCGCCGGGCTGGCCTGCGCGATGCCCAGGCCCGTCGGGACCGGCGCGCCCGCGCCGAACCGGACCACCGCGCCGGCCCCGGCGACGTGCTGTCCGGCCGCCAGGCGCACCTGGCCGTGGTCGAGGCTGGCCCGGTCCAGCGGGCCTGTCACCTGCACGAGCGCCGGGCGGTTCAGCGTGAAGACGGTGCTCGTCTCTACGCGGATGGCAGTGCTGCGGGTGAACACGGGCTGGTGCAGCGCCGACAGGTTGCCGGTGGGGCCGCGCCCGGCGGCCATCAGCAGGACCAGCGCGGGCACTCCGATCGCGCAGAGCTTCAGCCAGTACTGGAAGCACTGCACGAACGTGATGCCCTTCATCCCGCCCATGGCGATGTTCGCGCTCACCACCACGCCGAGGGCAACCACCCCGACCCAGTACGGGGTCCCGAGTACCAGGTGCAGGGTGATCCCGGCGCCCTTCATCTGGGGCAGCAGGTAGAACCAGCCGATGACGAGAACGAGCGCGGTCGTGGTCCGGCGCAGGCTCGGCGACGCCAGCCGGCCATCGGCGAAGTCAGGGATCGTGTAGGCGCCGAACCGGCGCAGCGGGGCGGCCACGAGCAGCAGCAGCACCAGATAGCCGGCGGTGTACCCGACCGAGTACCACAGCGCGCCCAGGCCCTCCGACACGATCAGGCCGGCGACCCCGAGAAACGAGGCGGCCGACAGGTACTCGCCGGAGATCGCCGCGGCGTTGAGCCCGGGCGGGACCGCCCGCGCCGCCACCATGAAGTCGGCCGGTGTCCGGGCGACGCGGACGCCGCGAGCGCCGACGGCGACGGTCAGCAGCGTGACGCAGCCGATCGCGGAGACGGCGGCGACATCAGCCATCGAGCCGCCGGTCGGGCGGGTCGACCAGGTCGATGAAGCGCGCCTCGAGCTGGCTCGCCTGGTGGTGGTAGAACCAGCCGATCGCCATGAGGACGGGGTAGATCCCCGCGCCAAGGACGATAAGCGTCAGCGGGAGGCCCGCCACGGTGATCCGCCGCGCGCCCGGCCACAGGGCGGCGAGCAGCGGCAGGGACGCCACGACGACGACCGCGAGCGCGAGGCACATGAGCGACAGGCCGAGCTGGGCCCGGGTGAGGGAGCGGACCAGCAGCCTGCCGTAGGGGGTATCGCTCTGCACGTCACCAAGCCCGATGACATCGTGCTGAAGCTGTGCCTGGTCGTGCTGCCAGACCACGACCTGCCGGGGCCGGGGCGGCGGGGCGGCAGGGGCCGGAGGGGCCGGAGGGGCCGGCTGTGAGGGCTGGGAGGGCGGGGAGGGCTGGGAGGGCTGGGAGGGCGGTGAGGGCTGGGAGGGCGGGTGCAAGCTGTCGGGCGGCATTGCTAGCGCCTGCCCGCGCGCAGCACCCGGTCCCGGACGTCGCGGGCATGGCGGCGGCTGACCGGGAGCGGGCGCCCGGAGACCTTGACGGTGTGGTTGCTGCCCGACACCGAGAATTCCGTGATCTTGCCCACGGACACCAGGTAGCCGCGATGGATACGGATGAATCCATGGGCGGCCCATTTCTCCTCGAGATGAGAGATGGGCATCCGCAGCAGGTGCGCATCACCTTCTGTCATGTGCAGCCGGACGTAGTCACCTACCGCCTCCACCCAGCACACCTGCCCCGGTGTTATCAGCCGTGCCCTCCCGGCCACCTCGACGGGTATCGCGCCGGGCGAGACGTCGTCACCGGGCGAAGGGCTGTCACCCGGCCGTCCGAGGGCCCGGCCCAGCGCCGTGCGCAGGCGCGCGGACGATACGGGCTTGAGCAGGTAGTCGCAGGCGCCGACGTCGAATGCGCTCACGGCGTATTCCTCATAGGCGGTCACGAACACGATGGCCGGCGGGGCCGCGAACCGGCCGAGCACGTTGGCCAGCTCAATGCCGTTCAGAGAAGGCATCCTGATATCGAGGAAGACGATGTCGTACCGCCGTTCCTGAAGGCAGCGCAGCGCGTCGCTGGAGCTGATGGCCACGTCCACGACGGAGACCGCCGGCATCGACCGGAGCAGGTAGCTCAGCTCGTCGAGCGCTGGCTCCTCGTCATCCACGACCAGCGCGGCAGCTCCGCCGGAGCGGGCAGCGGACGCCCGCTCATCCCACGCACGCGCCCAGGTCATTGCCCCGTCAGCGCCGGGCTGAACTTCGGCAGGCGCATGGTCACCTTGGTTCCGGCGCCGACCTCGGTCTCGATGGTCAGGCCGTGGCCGGCGCCGAACGTGGCCCGCAGCCGCTCGTCGACGTTGCGCAGCCCGACCGAGTCCCCTCCCCGCCGCCCGGCCAGGACCTCGGCCAGCTGGTGCGGGTCCACGCCGGCGCCCGCGTCCTCGACCGTCACGATCGCCTCATGCCCGACGTCTTCCGCGGTGATCTGCAGGCGGGCGTTTCCCGGGAGCCGCTCCAGGCCGTGCCGGACGGCGTTCTCGACCAGCGGCTGCAGCACTAACGAGGGAACTCTCACCGGCAGCACCTCCGGGGCGACGCGCAGGCTCACGTCGAGGCGGTCGCCGAACCGGGCGCGTTCCAGCTCCAGGTAGGTCTCGACGAACCGCAACTCCTCCGCCAGCGTCGCATACTGGCTGTGCTCACGGAACGTCCAGCGGATGAACTCGGCAAACCGGACGAGCAAGTCTCTCGCGCGCTCGGGGTCGGAGCGCACGTACGATTCGATCGCGGTCAGCGCGTTGTAGATGAAATGGGGGCTGATCTGCGCCCACAGGAACCTCAGCTGCGCCTGGACCGTGCGCGTCCGCGAGGCCTCGAGCTCGGCCAGGGCCAGGTGCGTGGAGACGAACCTCGCCACCTCGCTGGCGGTGCGCAGCAGCGCCGCGTCCGCGGCCGGCGCCAGCGCGGCCAGCGCGCCGACGACCGACCCGTCAACCGCGATGGGAACGGCGACGCCAGCCTGGACCGTGCAGTCGGCGCCGTGCCCGCACTCGAGTTCCGCTCCGGACAGGACCAGCGACCGCCCGGACCCCACCACCTCGCTCAGCCGCCGGGCCAGGGCCTCGCAGTGCCGGTCCGAGCCCTCGTAGGCGATCATGCTGGCCTGGTCGGCGACCGCCACCGCCGGGGTGCCAAGCAGCCTGCGCAGCACCGGCGCGGCCTTGACCGCCGAGCTTGCCGCCAGCCCGCCGCGCAGGGCGGAGGCCGCCAGGCTCGCGGTATGCAGGGCTTCATAGGTCGCACGCTGCGGCGGCGTGCCAACGCGGCGCGCGCCGCGCTTCCAGAAGGTCACAGCACCCGCCACGGCGACACCTATGGAAGCCAGCGTGATCGTAAGGCCGATCACCGGCGGAGTATAACCAGCAAAGAGCGCATTTGAGAATAGCCGTCACCGCCACACGGCAGCCTCGCTCGCCGGACCCTCGTCGCTGACCAGGCCGGACTCAGGACCCGCGCAGGGCTTCGCCCACCGCCGGGCGGCCGCTGGCCGCTGCGGTGCACCGCTCCTCGCGCGATGATGACCGTTCCTCGCACGGTATGGCGCGTTCGTCGCACGGTCTCGTGCACTGTCCGTGCTGCCGTCGTAGCGTCCAGCGCAGGAAACCCATGCCGGCAATCCGTAAACGGAGGACCATCATGGCTGACGAGATCTCCACCGCGCCCGCGGTCGCCGACCCCGCGCCGCTGGGCCTGGCCGCGTTCGCGCTGACCACGTTCCTGCTGTCCGCGATCAACGCGGGCTGGGCCAAGAACACCACGGGAGGTGACTGGTGGGGCTACGCGATCGCCTACGGCGGCCTGGTCCAGCTGCTGGCCGGCATGTGGGAGTTCCGTAACCGGAACGTGTTCGGGGCGACGGCGTTCTCCACCTACGGCGGGTTCTGGATCGGCCTAGGCCTGTGGCTGCACTTCATAGCCCCGACGGCCGCGGCTACCGACCTGCTTGCCATCAACCGGGATCTCGGCTGGATCCTGCTGGCGTTCGCCATCTTCAACACCTACATGCTGATGTGGAGCACGCAGCTCAACTGGGCGGTGTTCGGGGTGTTCCTGACCCTCGAGGTGACCGAGATCCTCCTGTTCATCGGGAACTTCCAGACCACGAAGCCGGCCCTGCCGCCGTTCAACGCCACACACCTGCCCGGGTTGATCGCGGCTGGCGGCTGGGTGGGCGTGCTCACCGCGCTGGTGGCCTGGTACGCCTCGGCGGCCGGGGTGCTCAACGGCATGAAGGGCCGGGTCGTCGTACCTGTTGGCCGGCCGTTCTTTGTCGGCACTCCGGCTCCGCTGCCGAAGGCCGCAGCCGAGGCCTGACGCACAGCCGAAGCAGCGCCGCTCGCACTGGCCACCGCTCCGGTGGCCAGCGCGGGCTCTGCGTCCCGCTCCGGGGCGCGAGAACCTGGGTAACTACCTGGAGGACCAATGGCCGAAGACACCGAGGCGGAGGCGGGCGCGGCGGAGGTCTCCGAGGCGCAGATTGCCGTGCACTGGCGCGAGGAGGAGTACTACCAGCCGCCCCCGGCGTTCGTCGCGCAGGCCAATGCAGCCGACCCGGCCATTCGCGAGCGGTTCAGCGAGGACAAGTTCCCCGAGTGCTTCAGGGAGTACGCGGACCTGCTGAGCTGGGACGAGCCCTGGCACACGACGCTGGACACCGGCAACGCGCCGTTCTTCAAGTGGTTCGTCGGTGGCCGGCTCAATGCCTCGTATAACTGCGTGGACCGGCATGCCGAGGCGAACCCGGACAAGACCGCGATCATCTTCGTGCCGGAGCTCGAGTCCGACGACCACGTGCATCTCAGCTACGGCGAGCTGCACCGCCAGGTGAACGAGTTCGCCGCGGTGCTGCGCGATGGGCTGGGCCTGAAGACCGGCGACCGGGTGACCCTGCACCTGCCGATGGTCCCGGAGCTGCCGGTCACCATGCTCGCCTGCGCCCGGCTGGGCGTGATCCACTCGGAGGTGTTCGGTGGCTTCAGCGGGAATGCCTGCGGTACCCGGATCGCGGACTCCGGCAGCCGGGTGCTGATCACCATGGACGGTTACTACCGATCCGGCCAGATGACTGATCACAAGGTCAAGGCCGACGAGGCCCTCGCCGAGGCCGCGAGAGAAGGCCAGGACGTGGACAGGGTGCTGGTCTGGCGGCGCCGCCCGGGCCAGTACGCGTCGGCCACCCCGATGGTCGAGGGCCGGGACGTGTTCGTGGACGAGCTGCTGGCCGAGCACCGCGGGAAGACGATCGCGCCGGTGTCCATGCCCGCCGAGGCCCCCCTCTTTCTCATGTACACCAGCGGGACCACCGGCCGCCCCAAGGGCTGCCAGCACAGCACCGGCGGCTACCTGGCCTACGTCACCGGCACCTCGAAGTACTACCAGGACATCCACCCGGACGACGTGTACTGGTGCATGGCCGACATCGGCTGGATCACCGGGCACTCCTATATCGTCTACGGACCGCTCTCGCTCGGTACCGCGACGGTGATCTACGAGGGCGTGCCGAACTACCCCGACGGCGGCCGGCCGTGGCGGATCGCCGAGAAACTCGGGGTGAAGATCTTCCACACCTCGCCGACCGCGATCCGGATGCTGCGCAAGGTCGGGCCCGAGGAGCCGAAGAAGTACGGCCACCACTTCAAGACGATGACGACCGTGGGCGAGCCGATCGAGCCCGAGGTCTGGCGCTGGTACCACTCGGAGGTCGGAAAGGGCGAGGCGGTGATCACCGACACCTGGTGGCAGACCGAGAACGGCGGGTTCCTGGGCAGCACGCTGCCCGCGCTGGAGCCGATGAAACCGGGCAGCTGCGGCCCCGGCGTGCTCGGGATCTACCCGATCATCTACGACGAGGACGGCAACGAGGTGCCGAGGGGCAGCGGCAAGGCGGGCAACATCTGCATCCGCAACCCGTGGCCGGGCATGTTCCAGACCATCTGGGGTGACCCCGAGCGCTACCTGGCCACCTACTACCGGAAGTACAACAAGGACCCGGACAGCACGGACTGGCACGACTGGCCGTACTTCGCCAACGACGGCGCCGTCCAGGCCGCCGACGGGTACTTCAGGATCCTCGGCCGGGTGGACGACGTGATCAACGTGGCCGGGCACCGGCTGGGCACCAAGGAACTCGAGTCGGCCGCGCTCACCGTCCCCGAGCAGGCCGAGGCGGCCGCGGTGCCCGTGATGGACGAGCTGCGCGGCCGGGTCGTCGAGATGTACGTCTCGCTGAAGCCCGGCTTCGCCGCGAGCCCGGAGATGGAGGCCAAGGTCACCGCGGCCATCGAGACCGAGATCGGCAAGATCGCCCGGCCCAGGAACGTGTGGATCGTTCCCGACATGCCCAAGACCAGGTCCGGGAAGATCATGCGCCGGGTCATCGCGTCCGTCTCCAACTTCGCCGATGTCGGCGATGTCACCACTCTGGCCAACCCTGAGGTCGTCGAGGACATCCGGCATCACGTGCAGAGCGCCAAGGTGGCCAAGGGCGAGCTGCCCCGCGAACTCACCGAGGCGGAGTACGAGGAGATCAGGAGGTTCGGCGCCGAGTAGGCCGGCGGGATTGCGTTCACGGCCGGTTCACCGTCGCCGGGTAACGTGCCCCTTCGCAGGTGCTGCCCCATGCGAGAGCGGGTTTCGTTGCCGATGGATGCCGCGGTGCGGGATGTCGTCGTCGAGCGCGACGGCGATGTTCTCGTGGTCAGGTGGGAAGGTGACGGCCAGGACGGCGACCTGGAGATCGGCATCGGCCCCACCCCCGAGGCGGCCGGTCACGATCGTGCCCTCACGGTCAGCGCCGCGCAGCGGTCGGCCCGTATCGAGGGCTTCGGCGCTGGACGCTACTACGTGTCGGTCTCGTCCCCCGGCGCGGGCGCGACCGTGTCGGCGGAGCGGCGGGTCCCGTTCGCGGGCGTCACGAACTTCCGCGACCTGGGCGGCTACCCGACGAGGGATGGCCGACGGACCCGGTGGGGAACGGTGTTCCGCTCCGACGCCCTGCACCTGCTCACGGACGCAGACCTCGCCCGCTATGGATCGCTCGGCCTCCACGCCGTCTACGACCTGCGCGGCGAGGCCGAGCGCGACCGTTATCCGAAACCTTTTCTCTCTCTGCACCTGTCCCTGCTGGCGCACGTGGAGAGCGCGCCGTCGGCGGCACAGGCTGACCTGGCCCGCGCAACCGACGCCGCGGCGGGCGAGCGGGTGCTGCGCGAGCTGTACCGGGGCATGCTGGCCAGCGCTGGCCCGGTCTTCGGCCGGCTGCTCGCGGGCCTCGCCGATCCCCGGCGGCTGCCGGCGGTGTTCCACTGCACGGGCGGCAAGGACCGTACCGGCATCAGCGCGGCGCTCCTGCTCGAGTTCCTCGGCGTGACCCGCGACGACGTGCTGGACGACTACGAGCTGACCGCGCGGTACCGGCAGCGCGGGCAGCAGACGGAGTCTTACGAGAACCTGTTGGCCACGGGGATGGCGCCGGAGGCTGCCGCGGTCGTGCTCGCCGCCCCGCGGTGGGCGATGGCCGAGACCCTGCAGGCTCTCGACGAGGAGTACGGCGGCGCCGAGGCATACCTGGCCGGGCGGGCCGGCCTGCAGCGGGCCACGCTCGCGAAGCTGCGCGAGCTGCTGACCGGCTGAGGCTCAGGACCCCGCGGGAGCGGGCTGGGCGCCCCGGACCAGGCGACCGGGCAGGGCGCCGGTCGGCTCTCCGGCGGCGTAGGTCTCCTGACCGCGGACGAACGTGTGCAGGTAACCCTCGGCGCGCTGCAGGAGCCGGCGGCCGCCGCCGGGCAGGTCGAAGTGCATCTCCGGCCGCCGCAGCCCCAGCCGGTCCAGGTCGATGACGTTCACGTCGGCCCGGTAGCCCGGGGCGAGCACGCCGCGGTCGCCGAGCCCGACGGCCCGGGCGGTGTCCCGGGCCTGCCGCTGGACGATGTACTCGACCGGGAAGCGGCCGCTGCGCCGGTCCCTGGCCCAGTGCGCGAGCAGCGTCGTGGGGAAGCTGCCGTCGCTGATCGGCCGACGTGTGCGCCGCCGTCGGACAGCCCCGGCAGCGTGCACGGATGGGCGAGCATCTCGTGCACGGAGTCAAGGCTGCCGCCGACGTAGTTGGCGGCCGTGACATAGAGCATCGCCCGGCCCTCGTCACCGGTCAGGATGTCGTAGGCGAGATCCTCGCCGGCCCGGCCCTCGCGTGCGGCGCGGGCGGCGATCGTGTCGCCGGGATCGGGCTCGTACGACGGCGGGTCGGTGAGCTCGTACATCAGCTCGTACTTGTGGATGAGCGCGCCGCCGATGAGGTTGCGGTTGCGGGCCTCGGTCTGCGCGGCGAGCACGGCGGCCTTGACGGCGGGCTCGTGCATCACCCGCGCCTGCTCGGCCGCCGTCCGTCCGGCGATCTCGCGCCAGACCGGGTTGGTCATGAACGGGTGGAGCGTGCACTGCAGGCCCATGAGCAGGCCGATGGCCCGGGCGGCCACCTGCGCGCGGACGACAAGACCCTTCTTGCCCGCGGCGGCGAGCCCCGACAGCACCTGCCGGAACGCGCCGGGCCTGGGCGCGATCTCGATCAGCGACACCGAGACCGGGCGCCCCGACGCCCGTGCCATCGCGAGTATCACGTCCAGATCCGCCTGGACGTCGAGGAAGTCCGCGACGAGCTGGAGCACGCCGCGGCCGGACGCGCCGAGCCCGGCCGCGATGCCCGCCACCTCGGCCACGTCCGCGTCGTAGGTCGGCGTCAGCTCCCCGGTGACGCTGCGGTGGTTCAGCGTCCGCGACGTGGTGAACCCCAGCGCCCCCGCCTCCACTCCGGCGCGGGCCAGCCCCGCCATCGCGGCCACGTCGTCCGGCGTGGCCGCCTCCCCGGCCAGCGCCCGCTCCCCCATCACGTGCACGCGCAGCGCGGCGTGCGGCACCTGGGTGGCGAAGTCGATGTCGTGCGGCCGCATGGCCAGCGAGCAAAGAAATTGATCGAACGTTTCCCAGTCCCAGCGCAGCCCGGCGTGCAACGCCGTGCCCGGGATGTCCTCGATCCCCTCCATGAGCTCGATGAGCCGCTGCCGGTGCCCGGGAATGGCGGGCGCGAAGCCCACCCCGCAGTTCCCCATGACCGCGGTCGTCACGCCGTGCCACGAGGACGGCAGCAGCCGCTCGTCCCAGGTGGCCTGGCCGTCGTAGTGGGTGTGGATGTCCACGAATCCCGGGGTCACCAGCGCCCCGTCGGCGCCCACCTCGCGCCGGCCGCGGCCCAGGGCGGGGCCGACCTCCGCGATGACGCCGCCGGTGATCGCCACGTCAGTGGTCCGCGGCGGGCCGCCGTTGCCGTCAACCACCCTGCCGCCCCGGATCACCAGGTCGTAAGCGCTCACTTTGCCGCCCTTGCCGCAAGACCGGACCGGCGGGCCGGAAACCCGTACAATATCGAGCATTCCCTATATCGAGACCACGGGCAAGGACGGCAGCATGGGAGCAAGCGTCATCAAGCGCGGAGCGACGGCACTGACGCCGGCCCGAGGACGGAGGGAAGGAGTCATCAAGCGCGGAGCGACGGCACTGACGCCGGCCCGAGGACGGAGGGAAGGTCATTGAGCGGGGCTGACATCGCGGCGCTGGTCCTGCGGATCGCCGTCGGCGGGACGATCATGGCGCACGGCTGGAATCACGCGTTCGGCGGCGGCAAGCTGCCCGGAACTGCGCGCTGGTTCGAGTCCATCGGCATCCGGCCCGGACGGGTCCACGCGCTGATGGCCACGGTCACCGAGCTCGGCGCGGGCGCCCTGCTCGTCCTGGGCTTCCTCACGCCGCTGGCGGCCGGGGGGGTCGTGGGCACCATGCTGGTCGCCCTGATCGCCAACCACCTGCGCAACGGCTTTTTCATCTTCCGCCCCGGCGAGGGCTACGAGTACGTGCTGATGATCAGCCTGGTCTGCGTCGCGCTGGGCGCGCTCGGCGGGGGCCGCGCGTCGCTGGATCACGCCATAGGCCTGCACGTACCCGGCTGGGCCGGGCTCCTCATCGCCGCCGGCGCCGGCGCCGCCGGCGCCGCTCTGGTCCTCCTCACCTCCTGGCGCCCCAAGAAGACCTCCGCCACGGCCTGAATTCCCGACATAAGCCGCAAGTAACCCCGCGACCCCCGCGCCTCGGTCCCGTCGAGCCGGATGGATGGCCCCCCGATCCGCCTCTTACCGGTAGAACGGGCCACCCACCCCATTGCCCGCAGCCCCGCCCCCAGGCCACGCCCGGTCCGTTACAGAATGAAGCCGGGGACGGCCGATGGAGGTGCCGATGAGCAACAAGGACGAGCGCGGCGTGCCAGCGTCTGCTCTGAAGATCCCCGCTGGCGACGTCACGCTCGCCGCTGACGCGTTCGGCGACCCGGCCGACCCTCCGGTGGTGCTGCTGCACGGCGGCGGCCAGACGCGCCACTCCTGGGGCGCCACCGCCGGCGACCTGGGCTCGTCGGGCTGGTACGCGGTCACCGTGGACCTGCGCGGCCACGGCGAGAGCGGCTGGTCGCCCGACCACGTCTACGGCATGGACCGGTTCAGCGGCGACGTCGTGCACATCGCTGAGTACCTGGGCCGACCGCCGGTCCTCATCGGCGCCTCGCTCGGCGGGAACGCCGCGCTCGCCGCGCTGGGCCACTACCCCGAGCTCGCGCTGGGCCTGGTGCTGGTCGACGTCTCGCCGTTCCTGCAGCCCGCAGGCGCGAACCGGATCCGCGCGTTCATGACCGCCCGAGCCGAGGAGGGCTTCGGCTCGCTGGAGGAGGTCGCGGACGCGATCGCGGCCTACCTGCCGCACCGCCGGCGGCCGCGCCGCCTCGACGGGCTGCGCAAGAACCTGCGCCAGGCGAACGGCCGGTGGTACTGGCACTGGGACCCGGCCTTCCTGCGCGAGCCCACCGACCAGCCGGTGCAGCGCGACCCGATCATCGACTCCGCCCGCCTGGGCGCCGCGGCAAGCTCACTGCGCGTACCCACCCTGCTGGTGCGCGGCGGCGAGTCCGACGTGCTCAGCGAGGGGGACGCGATGCGGTTCCTCGAGCTCGTGCTGCACGCCGAGTTCGCTACGGTCGCCGACGCGCACCACATGGTCGCCGGCGACGACAACGCGGTGTTCGAGGAGGTGCTCGGCGACTTCCTCGAGCGCCGCATCCGGTCCCGCCTAAGGCTCCTGGCCGGCCGCCCGGTCCCGTAAAACCGCGCTCGATGGCGCGGGCCGGCCTTACGGCCGGTGATCAAGTGTCTTCTCGAACCAGTGGTGGGCGTAGGGCTCGTCATTGAACGGGGTCACCTCGCGGTAGCCCGACGCCCGGTACAGTCTGATCGCCTCGGTCAGGGTGCGGTTGGTCTCGAGGCGGGCGACCCGGGCCCCGCCGTCCGCCGCGCGGCACTCCAGGTCGGCCAGGAGCCGGCGGCCGAGGCCCAGCCCGCGGGCCGCCGGGGCGACCCACATCCGCTTGATCTCGGCGGGCGCGTCGTCGTGGAGCTTGAAGCCGCCGCACCCAACCGGCTCGCCGTGCAGGGTGGCGATCAGCAGGAGCCCGGCCGGCGGGGTCAGCTCGTCGTCGTCGGCGGAGATACTGCGGGCCGGCTCGAAGCCCGCGTCGAAGCGGCGGGCCAGCTCGCTGAAGTAGGACCCCAGGCACCAGCGGGCGTCCGGGTGCCGGGGGTCGCACGGGCCCACCCGGACGGCCGAGGCCAGAAGGAGCCGCTCGACGTCGGCCATCGCGGCCACGAGCCGGGAGCGCTGGGACGGCGTGAGCGGCCGCAGGATGGCGGCCGCCGCGTCATCGGAGCGCCGGTCGAGTTCCGCCCGCTCGGTCAGCCCGTCGCTGGTCACGCGTGCGGTCCTGACCCGCCCGTCGGCCTGGCTCTGCTCGACGACCACGAGCCCGTCGCGCTCCAGCGATCGCAACAGCCGGCTCAGGTAGCCGGAGTCGAGGTCGAGGCGCGACCGCAGCCGCCGGACGTCGGCGCCGTCCGGGCCGATCTCCCAGAGCAGCCGCGCCTCGCCGAGCGGGCGGCCGCGGGAAAGGAACGCGTCGTTGAGCGCGCCGATCCGCTGCGTGGTGACGCGGTTGAAGCTCCGGACCTGGCCGACCATACCCGAGTCCATCCTCTGACTATAGTCAGAGGATGGGCGGAAAGGCGGCCGCTCAGCGTGCTGGTGCTGGCCCGCCCAGCGCGTGCTATACCCACATCACGCATATGCTCACCGAGCAGGCCGAACGCGAGACCGGGCGGCCCGAGGACCGACCTGGCCGCCGACCTTCGTTACCATCGGGCCAGGAGCCGGAGAGCCGAAAGGGCGCATGCTGGTGCTGCCGCCGGACGGGCATGTGCATACCGAATGGTCCTGGGACGCGATCGCCGGCTCGATGGAGCGGTCATGCGCTCGCGCGGCGCAGTTCGGGCTGCCCTCGATCGCGTTCACCGAGCATGCCGACTTCACCCGGTGGACGGTCACGCCCGAGGTGGCGGCGCAGATGCGGCCCATGCGCGCGGGCCGGGTCGGCCCCGACGGCCGGTTCCGCCCGCCGCCCCTGGAAGCCGACGCCTACCTGGCGTGCGTGGCGCGGTGCCGGGACCTGTTTCCCGGCCTGCGCATCCTGACGGGGACCGAGCTCGGCGAGCCGCACTGGCACGCCGGCGAGGTCAGGGACCTGCTGAGCCGCGGCGGATTCGACCGCGTGCTCGGCTCGGTGCACAGCCTCGCGCTCGACGGCCCGTGGCTGGTGGATCATCTCTTCGACCGGCTCGGGCCGGATGGCCTCATGCGTGCCTACCTGGAGGAGGTGCTGAGGCTGGCCGACTCGTCGGCGCCGTTCGCCGTGCTGGCGCACATCGACTACCCGGTGCGCCACTGGCCCGAGACGGCCGGCCGGTTCGACGCCACGGCCTACGAGGACGAGTACCGTGCCGCGCTCGGCGCGCTGGCCCGTTCTGGCCGGGCGCTCGAGGTCAACACCGTGGTGCCGCTCCCCGCGGTGATAGTGCGGTGGTGGTTCGAGGCCGGCGGGGAGGAGCTCACCTTCGGCAGCGACGCCCACCGGCCAGGGGTGGTGGCGCGGGAGTTCGCCCGCGCGGCGGCCATGGCCGAGGCCGCGGGCTTCCGGCCTGGGCGCCACCCGCACGACATCTGGCGGCGAGGTCAGGCGCAATCGTTTCTGCCGGGAATCCGTCCACGGCCTGACTGATCAGGACGCTCGCCGCGCGGTGACGGCATCCGCACGCGCCAGCTCCGGGCCTGCGGCGTGATACCCGGCCGGTTACTTTTCCGATCCTCCGGGATCAGTACTAATGAGGGCCCGCGCGGGAAGCATTGATGCCGCAGGAGGAACGATGGCGCAAGCGACGTTGGCCAGCGAGGATTTCGCCCGGCTCGCCGACCCGTTCCGGGGGGAACTGCTGGCCCACTGCTACCGGATGCTCGGCTCGGTCCACGACGCCGAGGACCAGGTACAGGAAACCATGATCCGCGCCTGGCGCTCCTACGGCGAGTTCGAGGGCCGGGCGTCGCTGCGGACCTGGCTGTACCGGATCGCCACCAACGCCTGCCTGCGGGCGCTGGAGAACCGCAGCCGCCGGCCGCTGCCGTCCGGCCTGGCCGGGCCCGGCGATGACCCGCATGCACCGCTGGCGGCCGCGCGGCCGGAGGTCCCCTGGCTCCAGCCGTTCCCGGACGCGCTGCTGTCCGGCGGGGCCGCCGACCTGGCCGATCCCGCCGATCCGGCCTCGATCGTGACCTCGCGCGAGGGGATGCGGCTGGCGCTGATCGCCGCGCTCCAGTACCTGCCGGCGCGGCAGCGCGCGGTGCTGATCCTGCGCGACGTGCTGGGCTGGCGCGCGGCCGAGGTCGCCGAGCTGCTCGGGACGTCCACAGCCGCGGTGAACGGCCTGCTGCAGCGCGCCCGGGCGCGCCTCGAGCAGGCAGCCCCCGCGGCCGACGAAATGCGGGAACCCGGCGACCCCGATGCCCGCGCGCTGCTCGGCCGGTACGCGGCGGCGTTCGAGAACGCCGACATGACCGCGCTCACCGAGCTCCTGCACCACGACGCGGTGCTGGAGATGCCTCCGCTGCCGACCTGGTTCGCCGGGCGCGACGTGGTCCTGGCCTTCCTCGGGGCCCGGGTGCTTGGCCAGCCAGGCGACTTCCGGCTGATCTCCACCTCGGCCAACAGCCAGCCCGCGCTGGCCGGCTACCTGCGCGATCAGGAGGGCGTGCACCGGGCCCACGCGGTACAGGTGCTCACGCTCGCCGGCTCGCAGGTCACCCGGATCGTCTCGTTCAACGATCCCGGGCTGGTCACGACGTTCGGGCTGCCGCAGGTCCTCAGGCCATGACGGGCAGGCGGGCAGCCGAGGCCGGGCTGCTGGAACCGGCCATCGGCTACGCCCTGGACGCCATCCAGGCCGTCACCCCGGACCTGATGTCGCGCGCGACGCCGTGCCGGGCCTGGGACCTGCGGATGCTGCTCCGGCACGCCAGCGAGTCGCTGGCCGCGCTGTGCGAGGGCGCCTGCGGCGGGCGGGTGGACCTGCGGCCCGCGGCCGAGGACGCGACGGCCGACCCGGTGCGCATCTTCCGCGATCGCGCGGGCCTGCTGCTCCGCGCCTGGACCAGCACCACCAGCCCGCCCGAGGTCATCGCGATCGCCGACCGCTGCCTGCCGCACGGTATCCTGGCCGCCGCCGGCGCCCTCGAGATCGCGGTCCACGGGTGGGACGTGTCCCAGGCCTGCGGGCACTGCCGGCCCATCCCCCCGCTCCTGGCTGCCGATCTGCTCGAGGTGGCCCCGCTGCTGGTCCCCGCCCTCGGCCGGCACCCGCTGTTTGCCGCCCCGGTCGCCGTCGCGCCGATGGCCGGACCCAGCGACCGGCTCG
>DASYXX010000001.1:0-5614 GCA_035934395.1 Streptosporangiaceae bacterium | reverse complement strand
GATCGTCAGCCAGTCGGCGGAGACGCCCCAGTTGTTGAGCAGGGCCGGCAGCAGCTGCAGCAGCAGCGCGGCGATGATCGCGCCCCACAGGCTGTAGGCGCCGCCCATCAGCACCACGGCCAGGAGCGTGATCGAGTCCTGGGTCGGGAAGTCGATCGAGTACAGGTAGTGGACGGCGCCCGCCAGCACGCCGCCGGCGACGCCCGTGATGAACGAGGCCAGCGCGAACGCCCACAGCTTGTAGAGCGTCGTGTTGATCCCCGCGGCCAGCGCCGCGGGCTCGCTCTGGCGGATGGCGGCCCAGGCCCGGCCCGGCCGGGTCCGGATGTGCACGGCCGCCAGCAGGAACATCAGCGCCGCGACCACGACGGCATAGCGGAAGTAGGCCGGATCGCTCCCCGCGATGCTGGGGCGGCGGATCGGCGGGATGTGCACCGAGCTCCCGTTGTAGCCGGTGAAGCCGTGGCCGCCGTTCGGGAAGTTCACGGTCTTGAGCACCACCGTGATCGCGCCCGCCAGCATCAGCGTGATCAGCGCGAGGTACAGCCCCCGCAGCCGCAGCGCCGGCAGGCCGATCAGCGTTCCGGCCACCATCGTGATGAGGCCCGCCGCCAGCAGCACCACCGGGTAGGGCATGGACGTGGCGAACAGCAGCCGTGCGGCGGTCCAGGCCCCGATCGCGAGCACCGCGACCTGGCCGAGCGAGATCAGGCCGACGCGGCCGACCAGCACCCCGAGCCCGAGCGCGACCATGGAGTACACGGCCACCTGGGTCATCGCGTCGACGTAGTACAGGCTCAGCAGCTGCGGCAGCGCCAGCAGCACGAACAGGAACAGCGCGGCGACCACGCCCGCGCGGGCGAGCGTCCGGGCGCCCGGCCTCCGCAGCCGCCAGCGCTGCGGGGCGCTGGCGGCGGGTTCCGCGACCTCCAGCACTAGGTCTCCTCGCGGGATGCCGCCATCACGCGGCGGCGGGAGATCACCAGCAGCGCGACGGCGGCGAGCACGAACGGGGTCATGTCGTTGTAGGTGGACAGCGACTGGATCGGGGTCAGCAGGTCGTGGACCAGGCCGATGAGCAGCGCGGCGCCGAACGTGAGCGTGATCGAGCGCAGCCGGGCGATCAGCGTCGCGGCCAGCGAGGAGATCACCAGGAACGTGAGCGTCGTGGCGTCGAGCTGGACCAGGTCGGCGAGCAGCAGCCCGGCCACGCCGGCCAGGACGCCGCAGCCGAGCCAGGCCGCCGCCTCGACCCGCCGGACCGGGACGCCGAGCGTCGCGGTGATCTCGCGGTCGTTGGCCATCGCCCGCATCGCGGTCCCGAGCTTGGTGTAGCGCAGGAACGCCCCGACTCCCGCCGTGATCGCGACGCCCACCCCCAGCCCGATCACCTGCGTCCAGTTCACCTGGACCTGGCCGATCATGAACGCGGGGTTGTCGGTGGGCAGGGTGATCCCCCGGACCCGCCCGCCGCTCGTCGTCCACAGCAGGTCCATGACCCCGAACAGGACCAGCGTCAGCCCGAGCGTGGCCACCGCCTTGACGAGCGGGTCCCGTTTAGCCAGGGCCGGGCCGAACACCATCCCGTAGGCGAGCGTCACCACCGCGCCGAACGCCACGCACACCAGCCAGCCGACCCAGCCGGGAGCCCCGGCCTGGGTCAGGGACCACGCGATCAGGGCGCCCATCGCGCCGACGGCGCCGAACGCCAGGTAGACCACCCCGGTGGCCTGGTAGAGGATGACCATCCCCACCCCCGAGAGGGCATAGACCCCGCCCAGGGCCAGGCCGCTCACGATGAACGGCTGGAACTCCTGCCAGCTCGGCATAGTCGCCCTACCCCGGACGCCCTGATCGCTGCACCACCCTCAGCCTTAAGGCGCGGTCGCCGCCACCCCGGCGACCTTGCGGTACGCCGCGATCTGCGGATCGACCGACGAGATCTGCGTGCAGCCCTGCGCAGTCGTCATCTTGCCGTTGCTTGGCGTGACCGTCCAGTCCTCGTTGTTCGGGATGTGCATCGGGTAGCTGCCGTACGACCAGAGCTGGCAGAGCTGACCGGTGTTGAAGCCCGACACGGCCCTGATCGCCGCGTTGACGCTCTGCACCGTGTACGTGCCGGTGACCGACTCGAGCGCGTGCACGAGGATCTCCGCCTCGGTGAAGCCCATCTGGCTGAAGCTTCCGACCCCTCCCGAGACCGCCGAGCCGTACTGGCTGAGGATCGCCCGGTACAGGCTCATGCTCGCCGAGTTGGTCGAGTCCGGCGGCGCCAGCTCGGCGTTGACGAACAGCTTGTTGTTCCACTTCGGGCCCAGCGACTGGGCCAGGAAGTCGGTGTTGCACGGCGTCGAGCAGCCCCAGAGCTTGACCCGGTTCTCCAGGCCGAGCTTCTGCGCGGCCTGCAGGATCACCAGCGCCTGCGGCGGGGTGAAGTTGAGCACCACGGCGCCGTTCGGCCCCGCGTCGTCGACCTCCTTGATCGCCACCGAGTTGGCGTCCGAGATCGGCACGTTCTCGGTCAGCTGCACGATCGGCGTGTGCGCGGCGGCCGCGAGCGCCGCCGGGCCGGCGCCTATGTACCCGGTGCCGGGGACGTTCGACTGGTCGAACACGACCTTGGAGACGTGCTGCGAGAGCGCGTACTGCACCGCCCCATCGGAGCTGTACCGCGGGCCCATGTTGACCGCCGCGCTGTTCGGGGTCGAGTAGCACTCGGGCGCGATACCCGAGTCGATGATGTCGAAGCCGAGCTTCTCCCAGTAGCTGTGGTCGATCGTGCACTCGAGAATGCTCGTGTTGCCGACGATCGCGACCACGTGATCGCTCTGGACGAGCTGCTTCGCCTCGGCCGCGATCTGGGCCGGGTTGGTCTGCTCCTTCTCGATGATGTAGTTGATCGGGTGGCCGTTGACGCCGCCGTTGGCGTTCACGCACGCGAAGTACGCCTTGGCCATGAACGTGATGTCGGTGAACGACGTCCCCGGCTGGTCGGTGACGATCCCGCCGACGGTGATCGGCGTGCCGGTCGCCGCGACGCCCGCCTTGGTGCCGCACTGTGACGTGCTGACCGTCGTGCTGCTCGGTGAGCTGGTGGCTGACTGAGTGCTGGCGGGCGTGTTGCTGCTGGTGGTGCTGCTACCGCTGCTGCATCCCGCCGCGAGCATGCCGATGGCCGCGGCCAGGGCCACGGCCGCGCGCGCTCTCGGCGCGTGCTCCCGCATCCTCACCTATCCCCACCTCCAGGTGGTGATGGCATTGAACGTGCCCCTAATTGCGAGGCGAGCAGATGCTCGCCATGCCGTCGCCACGGGG
Source organism: Streptosporangiaceae bacterium (assembly GCA_035934395.1). GTDB lineage: Bacteria > Actinomycetota > Actinomycetes > Streptosporangiales > Streptosporangiaceae > JASHPR01. Next base: position 2,299 of record DASYXX010000001.1, on the reverse strand, counting down.
CTGAGGCGGCGGCGCGCGGACCCAAAGTGCGTGACACTGTCTTCGTCGGGAGTATTGAAATTTGCCTTGGATGCTAGAGGCCGGCTGACACGGGCGCAAGGTCTCGTCGCCGATCTGAGATCTAGCGGAATGATCTTGTGACAGTGCGCATATTCGTCGCCGGGCGGCTTGTGTTACTTCACAAACGACCTGCTCACCGCCCCCGCCCGTAGCGAGCCGGAGGGGCGCCCCGGAGGCGAGCCCGGAATGATGCTTCGTTTGACTCCGTACCTGGGTACGGCGGCTAGCTTGTGGACCATGGCTGGGCTGACGATCGGCAAGTTCGCCGCCGCCGAGGGGGTCGGCGTCGAGACCGTGCGTTTCTACCAGCGCCGGGGACTGCTGGCGCTGCCCGAACGCCGGGGCTCGGGCTATCGGGAGTACACCGAGGCCGACCGGTGGCGGCTTGCCTTCATCCGCCGGGCCAGGCGGCTCGGCTTCACGCTCGGGGAGATCGCCGACCTGCTCGGCCCGGCCGAGGCCCATTCCACGGGCGACATCGTCGCGGCGGCGGAGGCCAAGCTCGGGGCCATCAACAGGCAGATCGGGGAGCTCGCGCTGCTCCGATGCCGGCTGCGCCGCCTCGTCCAGGTATGCGAGCACGGTGACGGGGACGACTGCGTGGCGCTGCGGCTCGTGGAACTCGACGTAAAGAGAACGGACGGTAGGAATGGGCGCGATCAAGATCGTGACCGATGAGAGCTTCGAGGCCGACGTCCTGCAGAACCCGAAGCCGGTCATCGTGGAGTACTGGGCGCAGTGGTGCCCCCCGTGCCGCATGGTGGCGCCGGTGCTCGAGGAGATCGCCCGGGAGCACGCCGACAAGATCGACGTGGTCAAGCTCAACACCGATGAGAACCCGGCGACCATGCAGAAGTACGGAGTCCTGGCCGTCCCGACCATGCACGCGTTCTCCGGCGGCCAGGTCGTGCGGCAGGTGACCGGGGCCAGGTCCAAGTCCGCGCTGCTGCGCGACTTCGCCGGCATCCTCTAGAGCCCGCCGTTTTTAGGTACCATCGGCTTGTGACTGCCGGGTCGGCCGTGGGCCGTGCACAGAATGGGTTCCCGGCCGCAGCTTGATCACCCCGCGGGCGAGAGGCCCGCCCCCTCCGTTACGACAAATGAGCGAACGCAGCTCATAACGGAGGGAGGTGATCTATCTGAGCTGGCAGGACTTCATCGCCCGGCACGACGTCGGTGACGTCATTGAGGGCGTGGTGACCAAGCAGGTGCCGTTCGGTTCGTTCGTCGAGTCCGAAGGGTTCACCGGTCTCGCGCATCAGCAGTCCTGGCCCGTCGGTGCTCGCGTGTCGGTCCGGATCCTCGCGATCGACTCCGAGAACCAGCGGTTCAGCCTGGCCGCGGCGTGAGTAAGCGCTGATCCGGGAGAAGCGCACTCTCCCGGATCAGCGCCCACCGCATTATGCGCCGCGTGTCCGCCGGTGGCCCGCGCGGAGGCTGCGGAGCCACGGGTGAGCGGGCGTCCCTCGAACTCGTGGCGGAGCGATTACATGCACCCGCGGCGGCGCAATGGCTGTAACAGCGGGCAGGCGGCGCTTATGGCGCGGTCGGGGCCAGCCCGGCGGGGGCTGGACCGACGTTCTGGCTGACCAGGGCCGGCGGGCGGAACGCGGCGAAGGGGTTGGTGACCACCAGGGTGCGGGCGGCGAACCGGTAGAGCGTGGCCGGGCGTCCGCCGAGCGCGGTCGGCGGGGCCGCCGCCGGGGTGGCCACGATGACGCCGCGGCGGGTCAGGATCCGCTGCAGGTTGGTCGCCGAGACCGGGTGGCCGAGTGACGCGGCGTAGATGTCCCGCAGGCGGGCGATCGTGAACGTCTCGGGGGCCAGGGCGAACCCGATGTTCGTGTAGGACAGCTTGGCCCGCAGCCGCTCGGTCGCAGAGCCGACGATCGATCCGTGGTCGAACGCGGTGGGCGGCAGGTCCGCCGCCGGGTGCCAGGCCGTGTCCGCGGGGATGCACGGCTCGACGTTGGCGGAGACGAGCGCCAGGTAGGCCGTGGCGAGGACGCGGCCGCGGGGGTCGCGCTCGGGATCGCTGCGCGTCTCGAGCTGCTCGAGGTGCGCGATCACGGTGAGGTCGACCTTGGCGGCCAGGTGCCGGCTCGCCGACGTTCCGAGGCGCTCGCTCGCGGCGAGCGGCCCGCGCGGCAGCGACCATCGTCCTTCGAACGGCGGCGCGCCCCGCTGCCAGAGCAGAACCTCGAGGCTCTTGCCGCGGACTCGGAGGACGACCGCGAGC
>DASYXX010000965.1:0-2843 GCA_035934395.1 Streptosporangiaceae bacterium | reverse complement strand
GGCCAGAAGAAGCCCCGCAGGCCGTCGCCCCTGGTCCGCGGGACGACGTGCACGTGAAGATGCGGGACGCTCTGGCTGACCGTGTTGTTCACGCCGACGAAGCTGCCCTGCGCGCCCAGCGCGGCCGGCATGGCCGCGCTGACCTGCTGCACCCGCAGGAACAGCGGGCCGACCAGGCCGGAGGGCAGGTCGGCCAGCGTCACGTAGTGCGCTCTCGGGGCGACGAGCACGTGCCCCTTGAACACCGGCCGGTCGTCGAGGAACGCGACGGCGATGTCATCGGAGAGCACCACGTGGGCGGGCCTGGTCCCCGCGATGATGTCGCAGAACGCGCAATCGGTCACCCGGGTACCGTAGTCCCTGCAGAGGGACTAGTTCGGTCGGCCCGCCCAACCTAGGATTGCTTTCGCGATCGCCTGCAGCGAGCCAGGGAGGGACCCATGAAGACGAGAGCCGCGGTTCTGCGCGGAGCAGGCCAGGACTTCGAGGTCACCGAGCTCGACCTGGATCCGCCGAAGGCGGGCGAGGTCCTGATCCGCTACGTGGCCGCGGGACTGTGCCATTCCGACGAGCACCTCCGGCACGGCGACATCGTGCCGCGGTTCCCGATCGTCGGCGGCCACGAGGGCGCCGGCATCATCGAGGAGGTCGGCCCCGGCGTGACGAGGCTGGCTCCCGGCGACCACGTCATCTGCTCGTTCCTCCCGGTCTGCGGGCACTGCCGGTGGTGCTCCACCGGCAAGTCCAACCTCTGCGACCTCGGCATGTACCTGCTGGACGGCTGCCAGGCCGACGGGACCTACCGCTTCCACTCCGGCGGCGAGGACTTCGGCGCGATGTGCATGCTCGGCACGTTCTCCGAGCGGGCCACGATCTCCGAGTTCTCCGCCATCAAGGTCGAGCCCGACCTGCCGCTCGACAAGGTCGTGCTGATCGGGTGCGGGGTGCCGACCGGCTTCGGCTCCGCGGTGCACGCGGCCCAGACCGAGCCAGGCGACACGATCGCGATCTACGGCATCGGCGGCATCGGCATCAACGCCGTGCAGGGCGCGGCGCTGGCCGGCGCGCGCAACGTGATCGCGATCGACCCGCTGGCCAACAAGCGGGAGATGGCCGAGAAGCTCGGCGCCACGCACAGCGCGGACACCGCCGAGCAGGCCCAGCAGCTGATCACTGAGCTGACCCGCGGCGTCGGCGCCGACAAGGCGATCGTCACCGTGGGGGTGGTCACGTCCGAGGTCGTCACGAACGCGTTCAACGCGATCCGCAAGGGCGGCACGGTCGTGGTGACCGGGTTGGCCGACCCGACCAAGAACACGATCGAGCTGCCGGGCGCGATCCTGACCCTGTTCGAGAAGCGGGTCCAGGGCAGCCTGTTCGGCTCCGGCGACCCGTTCCACGACATCCCGCGCATGGTCGAGCTCTACCAGTCGGGCGACCTCAAGCTCGACGAGCTGATCACCACGACCTACACGCTGGACCAGATCAACCAGGGCTACCAGGACCTGCTGGACGGCAAGAACATCCGCGGCGTGATCCTCTACGACAGCCCCTGACGTGACAGCCGCGGCGAGCGGCGGGCCACCGCCCGTCGTCGGCCTCCGCCGGGAACGGGAGGTGCTGACCGTCGCGCTGGACGCCGGGCGGCACGTGGTCATCGAGGGACCGCCGGGCACCGGCAAGTCCACGCTGCTGCGGGCCGTCGCCCGTGATGGCGTCATGGACGTGGTGTTCGTCGAGGGCAACGCCGAGCTGACGCCCGCCAGGCTGATCGGGCAGCATGACCCCGCGCAGGTGCTCACCGAGGGCTACACGCCGGCCAGCTTCGTGGACGGCCCGCTGCTGGTGGCCATGCGGCGCGGCGCCCTGCTCTACCTCGAGGAGTTCAACCGGGTCCCGGAGGAAACGCTGAACGTCCTGATCACCGTGCTGACCGAGGGCGAGATCGCGGTGCCGCGGCTGGGCACCGTGCCCGCCGACCCGGGCTTCCGGCTGATCGCGGCGATGAACCCGTTCGATGCCATCGGCACGGCCCGGGTCAGTCACGCGATCGCGGACCGGATCTGCCGGATCGTGCTCGGGTACCAGGACGCGGACGCGGAGCGGGCCATCACCACCGCGGTCACCGGCGTGGACGGCCAGGTGGTCGACCTGGCCGTGGCGCTCACCCGGGCCACGCGCGAGCACCGCGACGTCCGTATGGGTTCCTCGGTCCGCGGCGCGATCGACCTGGTGCTGCTGCTGACCGGGCTGCGGCGGCTGCGCGGGGAGGACGAGGGCAGGGAGGGCGAGGGCAGGGCGGGCGAGGGGAGGGCGGGCGGGGCAAAAAGAGCCCCGGTGCGCGGCACCGCCCGGGACGCCGCCTACGCCGCCCTCTCCGGCCGGATCCGGATCGCCGACGGCTGCGACCGCACCCCGGAGTCGGTGCTGGACGAGATCCTCGACGAGATCTGGCCCGAGGATGGCCCGCCACCCGCCGAGATCCCGGACGGCCGGGGAAAAGCTGACCGCCCAGGCGGCCTCCCCCTGGGCGCCCCCACGCAGTCCCGCTCCAGCCTGCGCAGGGACCGCGGTCGCGGCAGCGCGCAGCGGAGCATCGGCCGCGCCGAGATGTCCCTGCGGCATCCCAGCTTCACAAAGGTCTCACCGCAGGTCGGCGGGCTCGACGAGGACGCGCTGACCCGGCTGCTCGACGCCGATCCCGACGCGGCCGCGGCACTGCTCGCGGACCTCGCGGTCGCCACCGACCGGGAGCTGCGCGCCGCGGCGCGGCGGCTGGCCGGGCGGATCTTCATCCGGCTCGGCCGGGCGGGCGGTGCCCGGGCGCGCGGCGCGCGCCGGCT
>DASYXX010000964.1:0-3508 GCA_035934395.1 Streptosporangiaceae bacterium | reverse complement strand
TCCCGCCGGTGGGACTCGGCCAGCTCCCGGAACGCCTCGCCATCCCCGGCCCGCGCCCGTGAGAGCAGATCGGCTGTCACCATCCTGCGCGCCCTTCCTTCTCCATCACGTGATGCTTCCACCGGTATATACACCGCCCGGGGGGCGAACTGGGCGGCTCGCGGGCGCCCAGTTTCCCAGTGCCGCGGTGTATGCACTACCGACCGCCCGAACGATCCGAGCGCCGGATCGTGCTTGGCGCAACAGGAGGAACCGCCGTCATGACCGAGCTCATCACCCCGCCCGGCGCCCCCGTGGCGGCCGGCCCGTACTCTCCCGGCCTGCTGACCGGCGACTGGATCTTCCTGTCCGGTCAGGGCGGCTTCGACCCGGACACTGGCGGTCTGGTCAGCGACAACATCGCCGACCAGACCGCACAAGTGTTCCGCAACATCGAGGTTCTGCTGCGCGCGGCCGGCGCGTCGCTCGACGACGTCGTCTCCTGCCTCGTGCACCTGAGCGATCTCGGGCAGTTCGCCGAGTTCAACGCCAGCTACGCAAAGCAGTTCCCAGGCCCGGTAAAGCCGGCTCGCACTACGGTGGGCAGCAGCCTGGTGGCCGGAATGCGGGTGGAAGTGACAGTAGTCGCCCGCAGGCCAGGCGGCACGCCCAGCGCCGGCGCCCCGGCGGGCAGGTGAGGGAAGCGTGCCCGGTTCCGCCCTGCCGCGCGTGACCCGCCTGTTCCTGGCGGGCAACGCGGTGGCGATGACCGGCAACGGACTGGTCATCGCGTTCACCCTCATCTACCTGCACCAGGCCCGCGGCATCGCGCTCCCCGTCGTGGGCCTGCTCCTGGCGGCGGGGGCGGCCGCCGGCCTCCTGGCCGTGACCGTCTCCGGTGTCCTGCTCGACCGGCTCGGCGCGCGCCGGGTGCTCACCGGCATCATCCTGGGCCAGGCGACCGCCCAGGTACTGCTCGCCTGGGCCCACAATGCCGCAACCGCGCTCCCCGCCCTGCTCCTCTACGGCGCGACCTGGGCACCGATGTTCCCAGCCATCGCAACCGCGATCGCCGGGCTGACCCCGGATCCGGCCGCCCAGCAGCGCGTGTTCGCCATCAACTTCACCGCGCAGAACGCCGCGATCGGGATCGGCACGGTACTCGGAGCCGCCGTCGCGAACGTGCATCATCCCGGGTCTTTCCAGGCCCTGTTCCTGGCCAACGCCGTATCGTGCCTGATCTTCGCCGTGGTGCTGACCTTCCTGCCCGCTCTGCGCACCGCGCCCGCAAGGAAAGAGCCGCGAGCCGGCTACCGGGACGTGCTTGCCCGCCCTGGCCTGCGGCTGGTCCTGGTGGCATCGCTCATCGTTGCCTTCACCGCGTACCCAGCGTTTGACTCTGGCCTTCCGGCCTACGCGTCAGTCGAAGCGCACGTGTCGGCGCGAGTCGTAGCCTTGTCGCTCACCGTCAACACCGCCCTCATCGTGTCAGCCCAGCTGTTCGTGCTGCGCCGCGTCCGCCGCGCCCGGCGAAGCAGCGCGCTTGCCATCAGCGGGCTGATCCTCGCCACCTCCTGGGCGATGTTCGGCCTCGCCGCGCTGCCGGTCGCGGCCACCGGGCGAATTGCTTTCGTGTTCGGCTTCACTGCGCTGTTCGGGCTCGGCGAGACCGTGCTGGCACCCACTGTGAGCCCGCTTGTCAATCGCCTGACCGACGACAGGCTCCGCGGGCGGGCCAACTCACTCGCCGCCCTCTCCCAGTCCCTGGCGTTCATCATCTGCCCGGCACTTGCGACGGGCCTTATCGCTGCCGGTGCAGCCGCAGTCTGGATTGGCCTGCTGTGTGCCGGCTGCCTCGCCACCGTCGCCGTCGGAGCCCGGCTTCGCCGCGCGCTGACCTCAGACCAGGACCATGTGACCGAAGCGCCCGCGACCCGGCCTGAGCCGGTGGCAGGCCGCCGTCGCGCAGCGCGGTCCGGGACGCGTGGCTGACCGGGCTGCTGGCCCCGGTGTTCGAGCCCAGATCGGATGGCAGGCTCCTGCCAGAGTCGCTGTAGGGGACCGCGAAGATCTGGGGGTGGCCGCAGATCGCGGGGGCGCTCCATCGTTCAAGGCGGTTCCTGCGTCTGTGGGTAGCGTCTGGGAGTGTGACCGGAAGCGAGCTAGGAGGGGCAGGGATGCTGATGGAGTTCGACGGCCTTTCCACGCCACTGGTGGCCGATGCCTGCGTCCGCGCGGGAGTGCCGCTGCGGGTCGCGCCGCCGGGGATCGGCGCGGTCATCCCTGGACAGCGGATCGCCGGACGGGCACTGCCGGCCCGCCACTACGGGAGCGTTGACGTGTTCCTTGAAGCGTTCAGCGGCGCCGCCCATGGCGACGTCCTGGTCATCGACAACGGCGGGCGGGAAGATGAGGCGTGCATCGGCGATCTGGTCGTGCTGGAGGCACAAGCGGCAGGAGTCGGCGCCGTGATGGTGTGGGGACTGCACCGCGATACGGCGGAACTGACCCAGATCGCCCTGCCGGTATTCAGCTACGGCCGCTGCCCGGCCGGCCCTGTTCGCCTCGATGAGCAGGAACCATCCGCGCTGGCCAGCGCACGGTTCGGGGCATGCCTGGTCACCCGCGACGACATCGTATTCGGCGACGACGACGGCGTGGTGTTCGTCGCGGCCAGCCAGGCTGGGGAGGTCCTGGCCGCAGCCCGGCATATCGGCGAGGTCGAGCGTGATCAGGCCCGTAAGATCCAGGCGGGTCAGACCCTGCGCCAGCAGACAGCCTTCAGTGAATACCTGGCGCGGCGGGCAGCCGAACCGTCCTACACCTTCCGGCGGCACCTGCGGCGGATCGGCGGTGCCATCGAGGAGTAGGCGGCCATGACGGCCAGCCGCCACCGGCGACTCGCCCGGACTGGTGGTCACCCACCACGTCGCGCGCCGGTCAGCAAATGCGCGCCGCGCGTGAACGCGCGCTTCTGCCGCAGTGAGACTCACACCGAGCGCCGAACTGATGTTCTGCGAGTCCAAGCACTATCGGCCCAAACGCGCGTAATAACCAAATTACGCGGCCGATCACTGCGGCAACCAAGTCTCGATGGAATATGCCAAACAATGCATGAATATGTGTGTGGTCAACACGCGCTATTCGGCTTGAGCGCGCACGATCGAGGTCAATGCGCGAAGCTGTCCGAGTCGAGTTCCGCCTGAATGTGTAGCCGAGTTCCGGTCTGACGTCTCGGGCATCACCGGCGCGGAAGGCTGGCCTATCGTCGGAATGTCAGGTGGATGGTGCCGCTCTCGGCAGTTTCAGCGGTGACGCCGTAGTCGGATTCCAGACCGCGAAGGTCGTCCCATAGGCGGATACCGCGGCCGAGGAGAATCGGCACGACCGCGACGTGGAGCTGGTCGACGAGTCGGGCCTTGAGAAAGTCGCGCACGACGGTGGCGCCGCCGCCCACGCGCACGTCCTTGCCCGCGGCGGCTTCCAGCGCGCGGTCGAGCGCCTCCTGTGGTGTTGCCGAGAGGAAATG
>DASYXX010000963.1:0-4571 GCA_035934395.1 Streptosporangiaceae bacterium | reverse complement strand
ATCTACCGTGCGATGGAGCGCGAGTTCGCCCGCTGGGACGACATCGACGTCCACGTCAAGGGCCAGACGATCACCAGCGGCGGGCACGGCTTCGCCGCGCTGAGCCGGCGGCGGCTGCTGCAGATCCTGCAGCAGCGCTGCTCCGAGCTCGGCGTGAGGCTGCACTTCCAGACCGAGGCCCCGGACGCCCGCGCCCTCGCGGCCAGCCACGACCTGGTGGTGGCGGCCGACGGGGCCAACTCCGCGACGCGGGCCGCCTGGGCCACGTCGTTCCGGCCCGATGTCGACATCCGCCGGTGCCGGTACATGTGGCTCGGCACCGACCTGGTCTTCGACGCGTTCAAGTTCTACATCCAGCAGACGCCCTACGGCGTGATGCAGATCCACGGGTATCCCTACGACGCGACCGGCAGCACGTTCATCGTGGAGATGCACGACGCGGTCTGGCAGGCAGCGGGGTTCTCCGCGCCGGACCTGCCGCTGGGGCGCAGCGACGAGGCGTCGATCGAGCGGATCCGCGAGCTGTTCTCCGGCGTGCTGGACGGCCACGCGGTGCACGCCAACAACTCCAAGTGGATCAGTTTCGGCACGCTTCGCTGCGAGAGCTGGCGGCACGGCAATGTGATCCTGCTCGGCGACGCGGCCCACACCGCGCACTTCTCCATCGGCTCGGGCACCAAGCTGGCCATGGAGGACGCGCTGGCCCTGGCCGCCTGCGTGCACGAGCATTCCGGGCTCGACGCCGCGCTGGCCGCATACGAGGCCGAGCGAAGGCCGGTCGTCGCCTCCACCCAGCGCGCGGCGCAGGCCAGCCTGGAGTGGTTCGAGAACCTCGGCCAGTACACCGGCCAGGAGCCGGAGCAGTTCGCGTTCAACATCATGACCCGCAGCCGCCGGGTTACCCACGGCAACCTGCGGGTGCGCGACCCGGAGTTCGCCGAGCGGATCGACGCCTGGTTCGCGGGTCACGAGAAGCGGCGCGGCTTCGGCGCTGGCGACGTGGTGCCGCCGATGTTCCAGCCGTTCCGGCTCCGCGACCTGGAGCTGAAGAACCGGGTGGTGGTGTCCGCGATGGACATGTACTCCGCGGCCGACGGCACGCCGTCCGACTTCCACCTGGTGCACCTGGGCGGCAAGGCGCTCGGCGGCGCGGCGCTGGTCATGACCGAGATGGTCTGCGTCAGCCCGGAGGGCCGGATCACCCCGGGCTGCGCCGGGGTGTACGCGCCCGAGCACGAGGCGGCCTGGCAGCGGATCACCGGCTTCGTGCACGACCGGTCCACCGCGAAGATCGGGCTGCAGCTCGGCCACTCCGGCCGCAAGGGCTCCACCCGGCTGATGTGGGAGGGCATCGACGAGCCCCTGCCCGAGGGCAACTGGGAGGTGTGCGCCCCATCGCCGGTTCCCTACGGCGGCAATCAGGTGCCCAGGGCCCTCAGCACGGACGAGATGGCCGAGATCAGGGGGCAGTTCGTCGAGGCCACCCGGGCGGCGGACCGTTGCGGGTTCGACCTCATCGAGCTGCACTGCGCACACGGCTACCTGCTGTCGTCGTTCATCTCGCCGGTGACCAACCAGCGCGACGACGGCTACGGCGGATCGCTGGCCGGCCGGCTGCGCTACCCGCTCGAGGTGTTCGCCGCCATGCGGGCGGTCTGGCCCGCGCACAAGCCGATGACCGTGCGGATCTCAGCCACCGACTGGCACCCGGGCGGCATCACCGGCGAGGACGCGGTCGAGATCGCACGGGCCTTCCAGGCCGCGGGCGCCGACGCGATCGACGTGTCCACCGGGCAGGTCACGCCCGACGAGACCCCCGCGTTCGGGCGGTCGTACCAGACGCCGTTCGCCGACGCGATCCGCAACCGGCTGGGCATCGCCACGATCGCGGTGGGCGTGATCTCCTCCTACGACGACGTCAACTCGATCATCCTGGCCGGCCGGGCCGACCTGTGCGCGCTCGGGCGGGCCCACCTGTACGACCCGAACTGGACCCTGCACGCAGCCGCCGAGCAGGGCTACGATGGCCCGGCCGCCGTGTGGCCCGACCCCTGGCGCGCCGGGTCCAGGCCGCCGCAGACCGGTCGCACCGACGGGCCACGACCCCGGCTGCAGCTGATCCGGGAGGGCGAACCGGGCACCCGGCACGCCCGGTGGCGGCCGGCGTAGGGAGGAGACCACATGGCGCTGGAGCGCGTGAATCCGCCGTCGCTGGCGCGGCCGTCCGGCTTCTCGCACGCGGTGGTCGCGACCGGGCGGCTGGTCTTCCTGGCCGGCCAGGTCGCGCTCGGCGCCGACGGCGCGATCGTCGGCGACACGGTCGCCGAGCAGTTCGACCGGGCGCTGGCCAACCTGCTCGAGGCGCTGCGGGCGGCCGGCGGCTCGCCCGGCGACCTGGCCAGCCTGACCGTCTACGTGACCGACCTGGATGACTACCGGCGGCACAGCGGTGAGATCGGCGCGGCCTGGCGGCGGCTGGCCGGCCGGGAGTATCCCGCCATGGCCGCCGTCGGGGTGTCCCGGCTGTGGGACCCCGCGGCGCTGGTCGAGATCCAGGGCCACGCGGTCATCTCCTGATCACCGCCAGGGCGTGCGCGCGGGCCGGCCCGGCCAGCCGCTCGCGCAGCGCGGCGAACGCCGCGGCCGCCTGCAGGCCGTTCCAGCCGCTGGGCAGCAGCTCTTCGGGCAGGCCGGGATCGAGGAACGGCAGCCGCCGCCAGGCGGTCAGCGCGCGGACGTAGTCGGCGAATTCTCCCCCGCCCGCCCCGCCTTTCCCGCCCGCCCCGCCCTTCCCGCCCGCCCCGCCGGCGGAGTCGGCACCGTCCCAGCGGGCGATGACCGGCCGGGCGTCATCAAGGAACGCCTGGTAGAGGCCCTGGAGCCGGCCCAGGTCCCACCACCGCGCGACCTGCCCGGCCACATCACCGAACGCCAGGTAGTCGGCACGGAACAGGTCCACGTAGCCGGCCAGCTGGTACCGCTCGAGCACATCGGCCGTCTCGCCGGCCAGGTGGCCAGGCGCTATCCAGACGCCTGCCGAGACCGTGCCGAAGCCGAGCCAGGCCAGCCGCGAGCGCAGCGCGTGCCGTCGGCTGCGCTCCCGCTCGGGAACGCTGAACACGGCCAGCAGCCAGCCGTCGGCCAGGCTGGCCCGGGGCCGTTCGAAGATCCGCCGGTCGCCCTCGGCGAGTATGGCCTGGCCGCGGCGGGACAGCGCGTAACCCGCGGTGCCATGCTCGCGGCGCGCTTCGAGAACCCCGCGCTGCTTGAGCCGCGAGATCGACGACCGGACCGCGGGCTCGTCGGAGCCGATCTCGGCCATGAGCTTGATCAGCGAGGCCACGCTGAGCCAGCCGCCGGCCTCCCGGGCGTACAGGCCGTAGATCGTCACGATCAGCGCCCGCGGCCGCGCCGACCAGGCCTCGCCGCCTCCTGGCGCGTCGGTGAGGGTCGTCACGCCTGCAACATATAGCCGGCGCGCCAGCGTCCTGCTGGATCTCGAACCGCGGCCCGGTTCTGGCCGTGGTGAGGTATGTAAGCCCCGGCGGCCGCCGATCCAGGACAAGCAAATAGACGAGGGACAGGTCATGTCGCTGACCAGGATTCGATCGGCGGCCTGGATCGCGTTGCTGGCGGCACTCGCTGCCGGCTGCGGTACGGCCGCGGCATCGCACCCCGCGCAGCCGAGGAAGGCTTCGCCCACCGTGGCGGCCAGCCACCCGGCCGCGCGGCCGAAAGTCAATCTGGCTGCCCGCAACCACCATCGCCGCCATCACGCCGCGCCAGTGATGTCGCCGACCGCTCCCGCGCCGACCACGCAGGCGCCGGCCCCGGCGCCGACCACGCAGGCGCCCGCTCCCCCGCCGACCACGGCGCCCGCCCCGCCGCCGACCACGCAGAACCCGATCCCGCAGGGCAACGGCGGCGACCATGACGCCGATAACAACGGCGGGCCGAGCGACGGCGACGGCAACATCTAGGCCCGACGAGCCGCCTGACCCGGCCGGCGTTCCCGGCCGGGCCAGCCCGATCGCGCCTGAACCCCCGCTCGCGCCTGGTCCCGGCGGGCATCGGGGCAAGAGGAGAATGCCATGACGTCCGCCCGCGCCGCCCGAGGCGGCGTCATCGCGCTCGGGCTCGCGCTGGCCGTCGCGGCGGCAACGCTCGCGATCGCGTTCTGGCCGGCCAGGTCTGCGACGCCCACTCGCATGCTGGACCGGGCGGCCCTCGTTCCCGCGCCCGCGCCCGCGCCGCCTGGCTGGCACCACCTGACGCTGCCGAACGGGACGGCCGTGCTGTTCTACCCGCCCACGATGCACCGGGTCTCTGGCGACAGCGACGCGGTGTCCGCCGCCCGGCTCGGCCCGGACGGCCAGTACCTGCTCTACCTGAACGCGACGCCCCGGCAGGGCCAGGAAAGCCTGCGGAACTGGGCCAGCTACCGGCTGCGCTTCCTGCGGTCCGACGATGCCTCGCGGGCCAGCCTGGATGCCGCGGCCGGGAACCAGGCGTTCCGCGGCGGCACCGGGTCGTGCGTGATCGACCACTACGTGACCCGGGTGCTGGCGCAC
>DASYXX010000960.1:0-2972 GCA_035934395.1 Streptosporangiaceae bacterium | reverse complement strand
TCCAGCGCGTGAACCTGCCACCGGGTCTCGGTGGCGCTCGCGATCGGCGCCACGGCCTCCGGGCCGGGAGGCGTGCCGGGCCCGGTGAGTGCGAGGACCGTGGGCCCGGCGCCGGACACCACGGCCGGGATCCCGGCGGCCCGGAGCCGGCCGACCAGTTCGGCCGTGGCCGGCATGACCGCCGTGCGGTAGGGCTGGTGCAGGAAGTCCTCGGTCCCGTCCATGAGCAGGCCGGGGTCGGCGGTCAGCGCGGCGATCAGCAAGGCCGCGCGGGCGGAGTTCGCCGCGGCGTCCGCGTGCGGCACCGCGGGCGGCAGCACCTGCCGTGCCTCGGCGGTGGCCAGCGGCAGTTCCGGGACGCACACCACCGGGGTCAGCCCTGGCACAGGGGCGAGCCGAACATATCGGACCCCGGACGATGATCTCCAGGCGATCGTGAGGCCGCCGGCCAGGCACGCCGCCACGTTGTCCGGATGCCCCTCGAGCTGGGTCGCGAGCCTCAGCAGCTCCGCGTCGGTCAGGGTCTCGCCGTCCGGGCCGAGCGCTCGCGCGGCGAGCAGGCCCGCCACGATAGCGCCCGCCGACGAGCCGAGCCCGTAGCCCTGCGGGATGCTGTTGACACAGCGCAGGGCGATTCCCGGCGGCTGGATGCCGAGCAGGCCGAACGCGGCCCGCATAGCGCGGATCACCAGGTGGTTCTCGCCCGCCGGCGCGCCATTGTCGCCCGCGCCGGACGCCTCGATCGAGATCCCGTCCGGGATGATCCGCGCCTCGACGAAGTCGTGCAGCGTCAGCGCGAGGCCCAGGGCGTCGAAGCCCGGGCCCAGGTTCGCGCTGGTCGCCGGGACGCGGACCACCACCGGCCGGTCTGGCCCCAGCCAGGCAGACCGGGCGGACGCGGGCGCCGGCCTCATGGGGTGCTTACCGCTCGCCGACGGGGCCGGCTCATCGGGCCAGGCCCAGCTCGGCCGCTGCTGCGGCGGCGTCCGCCCGAACGGTGACCGGCGCCGGGGCCGCCGAAACCGCCCAGTCGGGGTCCTTCAGCCCGTGGCCGGTGATCGTGCAGACGACCCGGGAGCCGGCCGCGACCTGCCCGTTCTCGTGCGCCTGGAGCAGGCCGGCCACGCCGGCCGCCGAGGCGAGCTCGCCGAACACGCCCTCCTTGCGGGCCAGCAGCCGGTAGGCGGCGAGTATCTGCCGGTCGGTCACGGACGCGATCAGTCCGCCGGACTCGTCCCGCGCCGCCTCGGCCAGCCGCCACGACGCCGGGTTGCCGATCCGGATCGCGGTGGCGATCGTGGTCGGGGCGGGCACCGGCCGGCCCAGGACGATCGGGGCGGCGCCGCTCGCCTGGAAGCCGAGCATGCGGGGCCGCCGGGTGGCCCGGCCGCGGCTGGCGTACTCGGTGTAGCCCTTCCAGTAGGCGGCGATGTTCCCGGCGTTGCCGACCGGCAGGCAATGCACGTCCGGCGCATCCCCGAGGGCGTCCACGACCTCGAACGCCGCGGTCTTCTGGCCCTCGAGCCGGTCGGCGTTCACCGAGTTGACCAGCGCGACGGGGTAGTCCACGGCCAGCTTGCGCACGAGCTCCAGGCAGTCGTCGAAGTTCCCGTCGACCTGCAGCAGCCGGGCGCCGTGCACGAGGGCCTGGGCCAGCTTGCCCAGCGCGATGTTGCCGCGCGGCACCAGCACGGCGCAGGTCAGGCCCGCCTTGGCCGCGTAGGCCGCGGCGCTCGCGCTGGTGTTGCCGGTTGACGCGCAGATGACCGCGGTCGCGCCGCGGCCGACGGCCGTGCTCACCGCCACGGTCATGCCGCGGTCCTTGAACGACCCGGTCGGGTTGCCCGCCTCGACCTTGAGGTATACCTCGTATCCGGTCATCGCTGACAGCGTCGCGGCCGGCACCAGCGGCGTGCCGCCCTCGCCGAGCGAGACCACGGGGGTATCCGCGGTCACCGGGAGCAGGTCGCGGTACTCGGCGATCACGCCCCGCCACTGCGCGGCGGCCAACGCCGCCGTCGGCCGGGCCGTAGCGTTCACAAGACCTGCCCCGCTCTCATTCCCCCTCCTCCGCCTCGACCCGCATCACGCTGTCGACGGCCCGCACGGCCTCCATCGCGGACAGGTCGGCCACGGTCGCGGCGAGCGCGGCCTCGCGCGCCGTGTGCGTGACGATCACCAGGTAGGCCTCGTCACCGCGGCCTTCCTGGCGCACCGCCTTGATCGACACCTGGTGCCGGGCGAACGCCTCGGCGACCGGGGCGAGCACGCCGGGACGGTCGGCCACGTCGAGCGCGACGTGGTACCGGGTCAGCGCCTCCTGCATGGGCAGCACCGGCAGCTCGGCGTAGCTGGGCGCGTCCGGGCCGCTGATCCCGGCGACCCGGTTGCGCGCGACCACGACCAGGTCGCCGAGCACGGCGCTGGCCGTGGGCCCCCCGCCCGCGCCCGCGCCGTAGAACATCAGCCGCCCGGCCGACTCCGCCTCGACGAACACCGCGTTGTAGGCCCCGCGAACCGAGGCGAGCGGGTGCTCTCTGGAGATCATCGCGGGGTGCACCCGGGCGGAGATGCCGTCGTCGCACCGTTCGCAGATCGCGAGCAGCTTGACCACGCAGCCGAGCGTCCGGGCGCTGGCGATGTCGGCGGCGGTCACCGCCGTTATCCCCTGCCGGTAGACGTCCGCGGTGCTGACCCTGGTGTGGAAGGCCAGGCTGGCCAGGATCGCCGCCTTCGCCGCGGCATCGTGCCCGCTCACGTCGGCGGTGGGGTCGGCCTCGGCGTAGCCGAGCGCCTGCGCCTCCATCAGCGCGTCGCCGAACTCCGCGCCTGTGGAGTCCATCTTGTCGAGTATGTAGTTCGTCGTTCCGTTGACGATCCCGAGCACGCGGCGCACCGCGTCGCCCGCCAGCGACTCGCGCAGCGGCCGGAGCAGCGGGATCGCCCCGGCCACCGAGGCCTCGTAGAACAGG
>DASYXX010000937.1:0-2867 GCA_035934395.1 Streptosporangiaceae bacterium | reverse complement strand
CGCCGCATCGCCGCCAGGCCCATCCGGTGTCCGTGGCGAGGCTCTCGCCGGGGCCCGGGCGGCCGGCCGCCTCCGGGTCGCCGACCCCGGCGCCGACATCTCCGGGCGGGCCGTCGCCGACCACCCCGGCTCCCTCCCCAGGGCCGTCGCCGTCACCACCGCCGCCGCGGCCCTCGCCGTCCCCCTCGCCATCCTCGCCATCCCCGTCGCCGTCCCCGGCGGGAAGCCCGCCCGGGCTCTGTGTCGTGGTCCTGGGCATCGCGGTGTGCCTGCCGCAGGTCTCGGTGTCGCTGAACCTCTGACCGGCGGGCCGTGCTGGCCGGGTCAGGCCCGGCGGCGCTCCGGTTCCCCGCGCCCGTCCTCCTGCTCGCGCCAGTTGCGGGCGAGCGCGATCAGGCCGCGCACGACATCGGGCGGCAGGCCGGGGGTCTCCGCGATGTGCTGCAGCGTCGGGTCCTCGTAACGGGCGGGGGCCCCGCTGGCCGAGGCCAGGACCGGCTCGCCGCCGGTCAGTATGCGGCGGCACGAGCCGGGAGCCCAGCCGAGGTGGTTCTCGACCGTGCCGAGGGTGCTGGCGGAGACCCGCTTGCCGTTCTCGAGCTTCCCGAGCGTGCGGTCGGTGATGCCGGTCGCGGCGGCGAACGCCCGGCGGTCGCGCATGCCGAGCGCTGTGCGCCTCGCCACCACGTAGTCGCCGAGCCGCTCCCAGTTCTCACCTGGCATAACTACATCCTGCCGGAAGAAGTCGGAAGTTTCCAGGGTAGCGTTCACGCTCATAGTGGCACCTATCGGACCAAGCTACAGCAGATGTTCCTACACATGATACTAGCTACATGAGATATTGCCAGTATCTTGACATCTCTTACGATCTCTTCCTAACCTTGGAGAACGCCCGCGAGATCCCCAAGGTTGCCGATGTCTGCAATCGCCGCCCGAGCACCGCTGACGGCCAAGAGCCCGCTGCGCCAAGCCGATGTGACCGCTGCCGACGCCCCGCCAGGACACGCCGTGCTTGGGTCGGTCCCCCTCCGCGCCGCATCAGATGCCGACCAGGCGATCGTCGCGATGTACACCACGGAGTACGGCTCTCTCGTCCGGATGTCCGTGGTCCTGGTCGGCGACGTCCCCACCGCCGAGGAAGTGGTGCAGGACTCCTTCATCGCCATGTACGGCGCCTGGCGGCGACTGCGGGAGATCGACAAGGCGGTCAGCTACCTGCGCCGCAGCGTGGTGAACCGGTCCCGGTCGGTGCTGCGTCGCCGGATCGTCGCCTGGCCGGCACGCGCCCAAGCACGAGCCCGACGTGCCCAGCGCGGAGCAGGGCGCGATCACCCAGCTCGAGCGCCGGGCGGTGATCGCGGCCCTGCGCTCGCTGCCGGCCAGGCAGCGCGAGGCGGTGATGCTGAGGTACTACCTCGACCTCTCCGAGGAGGAGGTCGCCTCCGCCATGAAGATCAGCCGGGGCGCGGTGAAGAGCCATACCGCCCGCGCCAAGGCAGCGCTCCGCAGCGTCCTCGAGCTCGAGCGATAACCGTTCCGAGGCACTGAGTGGTCGTCAGTGTTGCTCAGCGGGCGGTCTCGAACGGTCGTGGGCTGCCTGGCCGGGCGGGGGTGGCCGGCTAGCCGTCGCGCGTCGCCGCCGTTGTGTACGTCTGGCTGCCGCTGGGCGGATGGCGGGTAGCGTGTCGTCCATGGCTGTCCCGGGTTCGTTGCGCCTGGCCTCGGTACGAGCTAACGATCTTGAGTTCGGGCTGCTCGAGGCGGGGTCGGGCCCGCTGGCGCTGTGTCTGCACGGGTTTCCTGACACGGCTCAGACCTGGGAGCACCTGCTGCCGACCTTGGCTGACGCCGGGTTCCACGCGGTGGCCCCGTTCATGCGCGGCTACGCGCCGACCGCGATCCCGGCCGACGGTGCCTACCAAGTCGGTGCACTGATTGCTGACGCAGTGGCCTTGCACGAGGCCCTGGGTGGTGACGGGGACGCGGTGCTGATCGGGCACGACTGGGGGGCTGAGACCGCCTACGGGGCGGCCGCCTTTGCGCCGGACCGCTGGCGGCGGCTGGTGACCCTGGCCGTGCCGCCCGCCGCCTTGGACGCGGTGCTGTTCAGCGACTATGAGCAGCTGAAGCGGCTGTTTTACACGTTTCTGTTCCGTGACCCGAGCGGGTTCGCCGATGCCGTGGTGGCCCGCGACGGGATGGCGTTCCTGGACCGGCTCTGGGCCGACTGGTCGCCCGGCTTCCCGGCCAGCGACCATCTGGCCCGGGTCAAGCAGTCCCTGCGCCACCCCGCCAACCTGGCGGCCGCGATCGGGTACTACCGCGCCGCGGGCGGCTACTACCGGGCCCTGGGTGTCCAGGACCCGCCGGGGGACCCCTCCGACGGCACCGCGCGCTACGCGGCCGAGCAGGAGGCCACCGGCCGGCAGGCACCGCAGCCCACCCTGTACCTGCACGGAGCCGATGACGGCTGCATCCGGGTCGAGCTAGCGCGCGGCACCGAGCGCCTGCTCGCCCCGTCCTCGCGCATGGTCGTGATCGAGCATGCAGGTCATTTCCTGCAGCTGGAACAGCCAGGCGCGGTCAACGACCACATTCTCGCGTGGCTCACCGGCTAGAAGACAAGCACGCGGCCGAGCTGCATGTGGTCAAGAGCGCAACCGGACCGGCGAGCGGCCTGCCGGCGCGGATTTCAACGCCATGGCCGCGGGCGCCGCAGGCCGGGGTCCAGTGGTAGGCGCCAGGCCATGGTTTCGTCGGCCGGTTCAGCTCACTCGCGGGCGACCTCGGCTGGCCCGCGGTGTAGCCGACGGGAAACGGCCCAGAACCCCGCGAGCGCGGCGGCGCCCAGTGCGGCGATCAACAGC
>DASYXX010000897.1:0-2106 GCA_035934395.1 Streptosporangiaceae bacterium | reverse complement strand
CCGCGGTGACCAACAGCTGCTGCGGGGCCGCGCGCCCGGTCCGGCCGGGGCGTGGCGGCCTCGCGGGCCGGCCAGGAGCGGGAGCCGCCCTGACACGCGGCTGCCGTTGCATGCGCGCCTGCCTGCGGGACGGGCTGGAGGTACCGAAGAGGTCGGTGCGCACGACGCCTACCGCGGCGATCACGAACAGCCACAGGAGAGCGAGAAACGCGATCCTGATGACTGTGAGGGTGAGCGCGTTCATCGGGTCATGCCTTTGGTGGCCTCTGCTGATCGGTGGCCGCCGGAGCCGCTGGGCGGCGTGGCCGGCCGGTGCGGGTAACGCTGGCGCTGGCGGGTTCGTGCGATGTGTCAGTGGATGTTCGTGCGATGTGTCAGTAGATACCGTCCCGTCGGAAGACGAGGGTCGTGCGGCCCAGCGTCACGCGCGTGCCGTCGGTCAGGGCCACACGCCGGACCGGCTGGCCGTTGACGAATGTGCCGTTGGTCGAGCCGAGGTCAACGAGGACGACCTCCCCGTCCTCGACCCGCAGCTCGGCGTGGTGGCGCGAGACGCCGGGATCGACCAGGCGCAGGTCACAATCCGTGCCCCGGCCCAGAATGGTAAGCGGCGCACTGAGCTCGTACGTCCGCTGCGTGTTGCCGTCCGCGCCGTCGGGCCCGGAGACGAGCAGCCGCGGGTTCCCGGCGAAGCCGCCGGCCGGATGCGGGAGATCGCTGGCTGGCCTGCGGATCTCGCCGTCCTCGACCGTGGTGCCGCGGATGACGCCGGACCGGATCCGGAACGTGCCCAGGGTCAGGTCGGGCACGCCCTCGAACCGCATCCGCACCGGGCCGACGAACGAATAGCCCTGCTCCTTGGCGTGCTCGCGCGCGAGGGTCGCGAGCTCGATGCCGAGGCTGTCCGCGTAGACGTCGAGGCGCTCGTAGTCGGTCTCGGCCAATTCCACGACGAAGTCGTTGGGAACCAGCGTCCGGCCCTGCGCCACGATGGCAGCGCGGTCATCCATCTCGCGCTGCACCGCACTGGCAATCTCCACCGGCTGCAGCTCTGATTTGAACGCCCGCGCGAAGGCACCCTCGACCATCCCCTCGAGCCTGTGCTCGAAGCGCTGCAGAACTCCCACCGGGTACCCCCTCTCCATCCTCGTGCCTGCTCGCCTCCGATCGTATCGGCGACGTGGGGCTGCTCGCGGACGTGCTAACCTGTCTCCTTGCCCGGGCGGGTGGCGGAACGGCAGACGCGCACGGTTCAGGTCCGTGTGTCCGAGAGGACGTGAGGGTTCAAATCCCTCCTCGCCCACATCAGTGGCGCCCGTCTGCTGGTGCCGTTCCTTCCCGTCCTTCCGGTTCGCTGGCCGAAGCTTAGGCGGCCGGCGGGTTTCTTGCCACCGGACCCCACCCGCCTCCCCTTCCCCCGTCACTCCGGCCCGCCGGGGCGGCCGAACCAGAGGGCCGGACCAGGCACAATCGAAGCTGTGCCAGAACTACCCGAGGTAGAGGCCCTGGCCGCGGACCTGCGCGAGCGGGCGGCGGGCCGGGTCATCGACCGCGCGGACATCGCCGAGATCTCCGTGCTCAAGACCTATGACCCGCCGCTGGCCGCGCTGCGCGGCCGGGCCATCACCACGACGCGGCGTTACGGGAAATTTCTTGATCTCGTGGCCGAGGCGCCGAGCAACGGCGCCGGAGGCCCAGGCGCGCCGGGCGGAGAGCTGCACCTCATCGTGCACCTGGCCCGGGCGGGCTGGCTGCGCTGGCGGGACAGCCTGCCCGAGCAGCCGCCCCGACCGGGCAAGGGCCCGCTGGCGTTCCGGCTGCGGTTCGCCGACGGGGCCGGTTTCGACCTCACCGAGGCCGGGACGCGCAAGCGGCTCGCGGTCTACCTGGTGACCGACCCGGCGGCGGTGCCCGGCATCGCCTCCCTGGGGCCCGATCCGCTGGACCCGGCCTTCACACCGGGGGTCCTGGCCGCGATACTCGCCGGGCGCAGGACGCAGATCAAGGGCGTGCTCCGCGACCAGAAGGTCATCGGCGGCATCGGCAACGCCTATTCGGACGAGGTCCTGCACGCGGCCAGGATGTCCCCGTTCCGGCTGGCGGCCA
>DASYXX010000896.1:0-5019 GCA_035934395.1 Streptosporangiaceae bacterium | reverse complement strand
TGCCGCGGCCGGCGGAAGCGCGGCCGGGGGCCCGGACGCGGCGGGCCCGGCCGGACAGGCGCCGGACTACCCGGCGCACCGGCCCGGCACGATGGGCCGCGGCCGCGGGTTCAGGGGGGCCACCGCATGATGCCGTCCGGGAACAGCGGGCGCCGGGTCCGGGCGAACGGGCACGATGCTGTCGGCCCGCGGCGGGAGCGCCTCGATAGCGGGTGTACGTTGACAAAGGGAGTGCCTTTAAGCAGGGTCCAGAAGTGAGGCAGCGCGTCAGGCGCACGTGAGGACGGAGCCGCCGTGAGGCAGATGGAGGTCGTAGGCGTCCGGGTCGAGATGCCCACGAACCAGCCCATCGTCCTGCTGAAAGAAACGCAGGGGGAGAGGTACTTGCCGATATGGATCGGTCCGATGGAGGCGACGGCCATCGCCTACGCCCAGCAGGGCCTGGTGCCCGTGCGGCCGCTGACCCATGACCTGCTTCGGGACATCCTCGAGGCGCTGGACGTTCAGCTGCGCACGGTGAACATCACCGCGCTACGGAACGGCACCTTCTTCGCGGACCTGATCTTCTCGAACGGCAAGGAGGTCAGCGCGAGGCCGTCGGACTCGATAGCCCTGGCGCTCAGGACCGGCGCCACGATTTTCGCGGCGGACGAGATCCTCGAGGAGGCCGGCATCGCGATCCCCGACGAGCAGGAGGACGAGGTCGAGAAGTTCCGTGAGTTCCTCGACACGATCACGCCCGAGGACTTCGGCCGCGCCACCTGAGGCCAGCATGACCGGAGCGGTCGCGGCGGGAGCCCGCGGGCCAGACATCGCGCGCACGGGGCGGCGGGGATCATGGTCTGTCGTGACACATGACCGTGTTTCCCCTCGGGGGGGCGACTCCCCGTCAACCCCCCGCCGCGGAGCAAGCTCCGCGAACAGGGACCGCGACGCGCCGCGGGAGATCGTTGACGACCTCGCCGGTGTCGGCCTACGGTTCGAGACGGGTACCCAGGTAGACCAGGGACTCCTGGTCCCCGGCCGGAGGTGCGCGTGGCGGTAATCAAGGGCGAGGGCCAGGCGTCGGGCGCGCGCGGGGACGCGGCCCGCCGCGACAGGACCAGCCGGGCGCCCATCACCAGCGCGGACGAGCAGGGCCTGCTGTTCGGCGAGGAGCTGACCGTGCGCCCCGATGATGTCGGCTACCGCGGGCCGACCGCCTGCACCGCCGCCGGGATCACCTACCGCCAGCTGGATTACTGGGCCCGGACCGGGCTGGTCGAGCCGAGCGTGCGGGCCGCCACCGGCTCCGGGTCGCAGCGGCTCTACGGCTTCAGGGACATTCTCGCGCTCAAGATCGTCAAGCGGCTGCTGGATACCGGCATCTCGCTGCAGCAGATCCGGACGGCCATCGGTTTCCTGCGCGAGCAGGGCGCCGAGGACGTGGCCCAGGTCACCCTCATGAGCGACGGGGCGAGCGTGTACGCCTGCACCTCCCCGGATGAGGTCGTGGACCTGCTGCAGGGCGGCCAGGGGGTGTTCGGCATCGCGCTGGGCCGGGTCTGGCAGGAGGTCGAGGGCAGCCTGGCCGACCTTCCCGCCGAACGGGCCGAGGAGGAGGTCACGGCAGGGTCGGCCGCGGCCCGGCCGGGCCGCGACGAGCTGGCGCGCCGCCGCGCCCGGAAGACGGGCTAGCCCGCGGACTCGCCCTCAGACCGCGGCGCCATCGCCTGCACTCCGGCGATGAACAGGTCGATCCCGAACCGGAAGTGGAACTCCTGATCCTCCGCTGAGCACGCTGTCATGGGCACCGCGGCCTCCACCAGGCGCGGGTAGCGGTCGGGCGGCAGCATCGCCAGCCGGACGCGGTTGCGCCGCAGCAGCTCGGCCAGCTCGTCGTCGGTCAGGGCTGGGTCGAAGCCCGGCGTGCTCATCACCAGCATGAGCCCGGTCCAGAGCGCGGCCCGGGCCAGCTCGCTGGCGTGCACCGGATCGAATCCGCCGCGCCGCAGCACCTCGAGCGCGGTTTCGGTGGCGAGCAGCGCGGCATCGCTGCTGAGCTTCTCGCCGCTGAGCAGGATCTGGGACGCGCACGGATGCGCGCGCAGCACCCGGACCAGCGACTCCATCATGCCGCGCAGCTGCTGCGCCCAGTCCGCGGCCGGGTCGACGTCGATGTCGATCTCGGCCCAGATCCGATCGGCCAGGCCCGTCAGCAGGGCCTCCTTGCTGCGGAAATGCCAGTAGAGCGCCATCGGGGTGACGCCGAGCTCGTGGGCGAGCCGCCTGATCGTGAGCGCGTCGAGGCCCTCGGCGTCGGCGAGGGCCAGCGCGCGGTCGACCACCGCGTCCTTGCTCAGCCTGGTCCGCTCTGAATCGTGTGCCTGTGTGGTTGTCATGGCTTGACAACTATACGCCGTACAAGACAAGATGTGAAAGTGCTGTACGTCGTATAGGACTGATGTACAGGTACCGCGTACATGGCTACCGAGGGAGAGCTGACATGCCGAGACGCTGGTGGGGCCTGGTGGCCGTGGCGCTGGCCACGTTCATGACCTATCTCGACAACAACGTGACCAATGTCGCGATCCCCACCATCCAGCGCAGCCTGCACCTGTCGATCGCAGGGCTGGAATGGGTGGTGAGCAGCTACATCCTGGTCTTCGCGGCGCTGCTCCTCGTCGGCGGGAAGCTGGCCGACGTCTACGGCCGGCGCCGGCTGTTCTTCACCGGGCTGACGGTCTTCACGCTCGCGTCGCTCGGCGCCGGCCTGGCCGGCAGCGGCGGCGTGCTGATCAGCATGCGGCTGCTGCAGGGCCTGGGCGCCGCGCTGCTGGTGCCCACCACGCTCGCGATCATCGTGGCGACCTTCGACAACCCCAGGGAGCGCACCGCCGCGGTCGGCGTGTGGACGGCGATCGGCGCGATGGCCCTCGCGTTCGGGCCCCTGATCGGCGGCTTCATCAGCCAGCACGTGCACTGGGGCTGGATCTTCTTCATCAACGTGCCGGTGGGCGTGATCACGTTCGCCATCGCCCTGCTCGCCATCCCCGAGTCGCGGGACACCTCGGTGGCCCGCCACCTCGACGTGCCCGGCCTGGCCGCCTCGGTGGTCGCGCTGTTCTCGCTCACCTACGCGCTCATCGAGGGCCACGACCACGGCTGGACCTCGGGCCTGATCCTCGGCGCGTTCGCGCTCGCCGCCGTGGCCGCCGTGGTGTTCGTGCTGATCGAGGCCCGCGCCGAGCACCCGATGATCCCGCTCGCGCTGTTCCGGTCGCGCCTGTTCGGCGGCGGCACCGGGATCATGATGCTGTGGGCGTTCGGGGTCTTCGGGATCTACTTCTTCACGTCGATCTACCTGCAGGTCGTGCTGGGGTTCTCGCCCACCAGGGCCGGGCTGGCGTTCGTGCCCATGGCGCTGTGCATCGCGCTGTTCGCCGGGTTCGGCGGGCCCCTGGCCACGCGGATCGGCGCGCACCGGGTGGTCGCGGCCGGCCTGGCGCTCGACGCGGTCGGCCTGTACCTGTTCTCACGGCTCGGCGCCGGCGCGACGTTCGCCGGCCTGATGCCCGGCTTCGTGTTCTTCGGCGCCGGGTCCGGGCTGATGCAGGTGCCGCTGACCAACGCGGTGCTCGGGGCCATGCCCCCCGAGCGCTCCGGGATCGCCTCTGCCCTGTTCAACAACTCGCGGGAGGTCGCGGGCCTGCTCGGCATAACGGTGATCGGCGCCGTGCTGCGGGCCCGCCAGGGCGTCGCGCTGCGGCACGGGGTGGCGTCGGCGACGGCGTTCATCGACGGCTACCACGCCGGGCTGCTCGTCACGATCGCGCTCGTCGCGGTGGGCGCGGTCGTCGGCTACGCGGCGCTGCGCCGCGCGGCCGGTGCCGCGCCGGCTCCGGTGCCCGCGGCCGGGGCGCGCCCGGCACCGGCGACGGAGCCGGAGGAAGCCCTCACCGCTGAGCAGGGCCTGCGCTAACGGGACGCACGGCGGCGCGCGCTCCTCTGGTGTTCATGCGCCGCCTCCGCAGCGGGCTCGGGTAGGCTCGGACGCGCTGACGACACCGCCCGGGAGAGTCCCCGCACAGCCAGTTGCGGGGCGCCGAAGGGGCAACATCCCCGGAACCTCTCAGGCAGCAGGGACCGGGCGGGACAAGCGGCTCTGGAGCCCGCGTCAGGACGCGGCGACAGAGGGGGACTCCGGCTAACAGCATCGGGCAGCCCGCCGGGCGGGCCAGCCGAGGAGGCTCCCATGAAGTTCGCGCAGCGTCATATCGGGCCGACCGAGGACGATCAGGCGCAGATGCTCAAGACCATCGGCTACGGCACGCTCGACGAGCTGACGGCGGCGGCGCTGCCCGCCGGCCTCGCCGCGGACCGGTCACTGAACCTGCCCGAGCCGCTAACCGAGGAGCAGGCGCTGGCCGAGCTGCGCCGCCTGGCCGGCCGGAACCACGTGCTTACCTCGATGATCGGCCTGGGCTATTACGGCACCGTGACCCCGGCCGTGATCCGCCGCAACCTGCTCGAGAACCCGGCCTGGTACACCGCCTACACTCCCTACCAGCCCGAGATATCCCAGGGCCGCCTGGAGGCCCTGCTCAACTTCCAGACGATGGTCGAGGACCTGACCGGGCTGCCGGTGGCCGGGGCGTCCATGCTGGACGAGGCGACCGCCGCCGCCGAGGCGATGACCTTGGCCCGGCGGTCTGCAGGCCGCGGCCGCATCTTCCTGGCCGACGCGGACTGCCTGCCGCAGACCCTGGCGGTGCTGGCCACCCGGGCCGCGCCCATTGGCATCGACCTGGTGGTCGCCGAGGTGACCACGAAGGTGATCGAGGCGCAGCCCGCCGGGGAGCTGTTCGGGGTGCTGCTGCCCTATCCCGACGCCACCGGGCAGATCCGTGACCTGCGTCCGGTCATCGCCGCCCAGCCGGACGGCGAGCTGTTCGGCGTGCTGCTGCAGTACCCCGGGGCCAGCGGCGCCGTCCGCGACCTGGCGCCAGCGATTGAGGCGGCTCAGGCCCGCGGGGCCAA
>DASYXX010000887.1:0-6324 GCA_035934395.1 Streptosporangiaceae bacterium | reverse complement strand
CTGGCCCCGTCCCTCCTGCACCAGCGCCGCCCGGAGCAGCGCTTCCGGGCTGCGGGCGAGCGCGGTCACCGGGTATCCGGCATCCAGCGCCCAGTTCAGCACGTGGCCGCCGATGCGTCCGGTTCCGCCCAGGATCGCGATTCTCATCTCAGTCTCCCTTGACCGTGGTAACTACTGCAGGCCGCCCGCCCGGGCGAGCTGCACGTCAGACATGGACGGCCCCCTCGGTTCCGGCCACGGCCGGGCCCAGTTCCGGGTCCGCGGCGCCGGCGTGCGCCTCACGGCGGCCCGCACCGGCCGGCAGCACCAGCATGAGCAGGAATGCCAGCAGGAACACGCCGACCTGGAACCACAGCGTGCGCTGCACCGAGGCCGCGAAGTCCCGGCGCACCGCACTGCGGCCGGCTCCGGCGATCACCCGCGCGGCGGCCTCCGGGAGGGCCCGCTGCGAGGCACCGGCCCGGCACGACGGCGGCGTCACCGTGGGGTCGGCGGCGACCAGGCGGTCGTGCAGGCAGCCGCGGAACTGGGTCTCGATCCGCCCGGTGAGCTGGGCCGGCACGCCCGCCGCGACCAGTCCAGCGCGCAGCTGGGGCGCGACCGCGGTGGCCGCGGGCCCGGACTGGCTGCCGAGCATCCCGAAGAAGATCACGCCGATCACCGCGATGCCGATCGAGTTGCCGAGCTGCAGCCCGGTGTTGAACACCCCGGACGCCGAGCCCGCCTCCTGCTTCGGCACCCGGGCCAGCACGATGTCGGCCAGCGGCGCGATCACCGCGCCCAGGCCGAGGCCCGCGGCGACGAGGCCCGGGACGAGCTCCCAGGTGGTCACGCCGACTCCGTAGTGGCGCACGATCGCGATGAGCCCGGCCATCCCGGCCGCGATGACCAGCGCCCCGGCCATCGTGACCCCGCGCCCGAACCGCGGCGCGAGCCTCGCGGCAGCGCCCGAGGAGACGAGCACGCCAAGCGAGAACGGCAGGAACGTCAGCCCCGCGTGGAGCGGGGTGAAGCCGAGCCCGAGCTGCAGGAACAGCGTCAGCACCAGCCCGAACGAGGCGATGCCGAGGAAGAACGCGATCGCGATGGCCATCCCGGCGCTGAAGCCGCGCTCGCGGAACAGGCCCACGTGCACCAGCGGGGAGCCGTCCCTGCGCGCCTTGAGCCGCTCGTAGCCGATGAACGCCGCCAGCACCGGCGCGGCGGCCGCCATCGAGGCGAGCGTCCAGGCGGGCCAGCCCAGCTGACGGCCCTCGACCAGCGGGTAGAGCAGGAGCAGCAGCGCGGCGCTGACCAGCCCGACGCCCACCGGGTCGAGCTTCGGCGGGCGGGGGGCCCGCGACTCGCGGACCAGCACCGCGGACGCCGCCACGGCGATGATGCCGACCGGGACGTTGATGAGGAAGATCGGCCGCCAGCTGAGGCCGAGCAGGTTGTGCTGGATGAGCAGCCCGCCGATCAGCGGGCCGCTGACCGTGCCGAGGCCAGCGGTCACCCCGAAGCCAGCCAGCGCCTTGATCCGCTCGGCAGGCGGGAAGATGACCTGGATGACGGCCAGCACCTGCGGGACCATGATCGCGCCCATCGCGCCCTGCACGACCCGGCAGGCGATGAGCATGCCAGGGCCCTGCGCGGCCCCGCACAGCGCCGACATGATCGTGAAGCCGACCACGCCGATCATGAACAGCCGCTTGCGCCCGAAGATGTCGCCGAGCCTGCCGCCGGTGATCAGCACGAGCGCGTACGCCAGCGTGTACCCGGCGAGGGCCCATTGCACGTCGGCGTAGGTGGCGTGCAGGTCCCGCTGGATCGACGGGATCGCGATGTTGACGATCGAGACATCGAGCAGGTTCATGAACGCGGCCAGCAGCAGGATGGTCAAGGTGAGCCAGCGCCGTGGGTCGGCGCCCTCGCCCGCGCCCGCGGGAGGTGCCAGGATCTGAGCGTCGGACGTCATGTCGATCTCCGCTCGTGGAGGTGTGTTGGAGATTTCGTTAAGTAACTTAGCATTCTCGCCTACTATTGTCTAGGTAGATTAACTAATAGGGAGCTGAGACATGTCGGACGAGGCGTCCCGGCCGCCCGGCGGCGCGGGTCACCTGCGCTGGGATCTGCCGTGGGCCGAGCCGTTCGGCACCGGCCGGCCCGAGCGCGCGAAGCTGGCTGAGCAGTTCGGCGCGGGCGTGCGCAGGACCGGCTCGCTGTTCCAGCTCATGGGCCAGGCCGCCGCCGACCGCATCGGCATCAACGCGACGGACCTGAACTGCCTGAACATCCTGAGCTTCCGCGGCGAGATGACGGCCGGCGAGCTGGCCAGGGAGACGGGCCTCACGACGGCGTCGATCACCGGCGTGACCGACCGGCTGGAGGAGGCCGGCTTCGTGCGCCGGGAGCGTGATCCTGCCGACCGCCGCCGCGTGGTTATCCGCCTGGTGCTCGAGAAGGGGCTCGCGGAGGTGGCCCCGGTCTTCCTGCCGATGGTCCGCGACTGGCAGCAGATGGCGGACCGCTACACGGACGACGAGCTGCGGCTGATCGTCGACTTCTACGGCCGGATGGAGGAGATCATCCGGAGGCACCTGGACCGGCTGCGCGGCCCGGCCGAGCCGACCGACCCGGCGGACCCCGCCAGTCCGGCCGAGCCCGCCTAGCCGCCCGCGTGCGCCGGGGTCAGCGCCGACGCCTCAGGTCAGCGAGCGCGGTCCGTGCGGCCCAGGCGCCGCACATGCCGTGCACCCCGCCGCCGGGCGGGGTGGAGGACGAGCACAGGTAGACGCCGGGCAGCGCGGTCCGGTACTGGTTCCAGCGGGCGACGGGCCGGAACAGCGTCTGTCGCAGCGTCCCCGCGCCGCCGGTGATGTCGCCGCCAACGTGGTTCGGGTTGTGCCGCTCGACCTCGGCGGCCGTCCGGGTGGACCGGGCGATGACCAGGTCGCGGAATCCGGGGGCGAAGCGCTCGATCTGGGCCTCGATCCGCGCGGTCATGTCCACGGCCGAGCCGGCCGGCACGTGGCAGTACCCCCAGAGCGTGTGCTTGCCTTCCGGCGCGCGCGACGGGTCGACCACGCCCGGTTGGGCCACGAGACAGAACGGCCGTTCCGGGTGCCGGCCGGCGGCCACGTCGGCCTCGGCGCGGGCGACCTCGGCGAACGTGCCGCCCAGGTGCACGGTTCCGGCCTGGCGGGCGGCGTCCGCGGCCCAGGGCACCGGCCCGTCCAGCGCCCAGTCCACCTTGCAGATGCCCGGCCCGTACCTGAACCTGCGCAGCGCCCTGGCGTACCGCGGCGGAAGCTGGTCGCCGGCCAGCCTGAGGAGCTGGCGCGGGGTGATGTCCAGCAGCGTCACCCGGGCGGGCGGCAGGTCCGCGAGGCTGCTGACCCACTGCCCGGTGATCACCTGGCCGCCGAGCGCCGCCAGCTCCGCCACCAGCGCCTCGATCAGCCTGGCGCTGCCGCCCTGGACCACGGGCCAGCCGACCGAGTGCGCGATGATCGTGAACATCATCCCGTACGCGCCGGTGAGGGGCGCGCTCAGCGGCAGGAACGAATGGGCGCTGGCGCCGGCGACGATGGCGCGGGCCTCGTCGGTGCCGAACCTGCGGACCAGCCGGGCGGCGGGCTGCAGCCCTTCGAGACCGAACCGGCTGACGGGGAGCGGATGCGCGGGAACGGAGCGCAGCGGGCCGAGGAACGCCGGCAGGATCCGGTCCGCGTCCCGGACCAGCGGCCCGAACAGCCGCCGGTAGGCGCCCGAGTCGGCGCCGAGGCCGCTGGCGGTCTCGGCGACCGACCCGGCCACCACCCCGGCCCGGCCGCCGTCGAGCGGGTGGGCGAACGCGACCTTCGGGGTGAGCAGTTTGACGCCGCCCGCGGCCAGGCTGGTGCCGGTGAAGAACGGCGACGCGGCGGCGAGCGGGTGGACCGCGGAGCAGACGTCGTGCCGGAACCCCGGCAGCGTCAGCTCCTCGGTCCGGCAGCCGCCGCCGGGCGTCCCCGCGCCCTCCAGGACCTGGACGGCGAGGCCGGCCCGGGCCAGCGTGAGCGCGGCGGCCAGCCCGTTCGGCCCGGAGCCCACCACGACCGCAGTGTCTCTGGCTCGCCTTCGAGGCGCTCTTTGAGGCACTGCCTTCCCTCCTCGCTCGTCGCTGGCGCTGCTCGCTCGTCAGTCCAGGCGGCGCCGCGCCCCTACGGCTCGCAGTGTCGACGGCGTTCGTCTCCGGGCGGCCGCCGGGCCGGGCGGACCCAGGCCCGCCGGTTCCGTTACGGATCTCAGGTCTTTATCCCTCCGTCTGCGGGCCGGTCGCAAAGGTCGAGCATCTCGCCCTTGGCGGCCACGGTGACGCGCGGCGGGCCCGCGGCCACGCGCCCGGATCGCCTGTGGTTACGGGCTGCCGCCGGAGGGCCCCGTCACGGACGCCGGGCCGAGGCCCGCGAGGCGGCACTGCGGCCGGGTGAGCAGCGAGACCTGGTCGCGATGGGTGAACGCGGCGCGGCACATGGCCCGGGCGTCCGCGCCGCAGGCGTGCAGCAGCGCCCCGCCGGTCGAGCTCGGCTCGGTCACCGTGACGCAGCCGTCGCGCGACTGGCCGTACCCCCCGGGCCGGACCGCCGCCCAGACGCCCAGGGCCGCGAACACCGCCAGGAGCAGGGCGCCGACGATGGCGATCCCCCGCTTGTCGCGGCGCGTCAGCGGCTCGGCCGGGGGCTGCTGCGTCTTCCGGTACATACCTGTCCGATCGTAGGCGGACAGGCTACCGGACTGGGCGGGGACCTCGGCGAACCGGCGGTGCAGCGTCACCGGCCCCCGGCCCAGGTGGCATAGGTGCCTCATAAAAGCATTGAATTCAAGGCTTTAATTGATAGGCTCGCCCCCATGAGCCGGGACGCCGCAGCCGTGCCCCGGCGCGGCCTGGCCGCGGACGATCACGGCGACTCGGTGGACCTCATCCTGGGCGAGTGGTCCGGTCAGCGCCCGGACCTGGACTTTTCTGCCATGGCGATCGTGACGCGCCTGGCGCGGGTGCATGCCCACCTGCAGGCCGGCCTCCAGCCGGTGTTCGCGCGCTTCGAGCTCACCGGCGCGGACTTCCAGGTGATCGTCCACCTTCGCCGGGCGGGCGCTCCGTACCGGATGTCGCAGACCCGTCTCATGAGCCAGCTCGCGCTCACCTCGGGCACCGTCAGCCTTAGGGTCGACCGCCTGGTCCGGCGCGGGATCGTCGTGCGCGAGCCGGCCCCGGACGATCACCGCAGTCAGCTGGTCCGGCTCACCAGCGAGGGGCTGCGGCTGTTCGACGAGGTGGCCCCGGCCCACCTGGCCAACGAGGACCGGCTGCTCTCGGCGCTGACACCCGCCGAGCGGGCCACCTTTGACGCCCTGCTCCGGCGGGCCCTCAGCGCCTTCGAGAACAGCACGGTCGAGATCGGGCTCCCGCTGGGCATGTGCCTGGAGCCCGCACACATCGCCCGGGAGCGCCGGGCCGCGGTCGGCCTGTCGGACGTGGCCGGCCTGCTGGTCGCCGGTACCCTGGCCGGCGCACCGGCGGCCGAGGCCGGCCTGTCGCGGGGTGACCTCATCGTCGCGGTCAACGGACGCGAGACGCGCTCCGTGGCCGCCCTGGCCGAGGCCATCCGCGCGGCTCCGCGGCGGCGGCTGCGCTTCAGCGTGCTGCGCGGGGACACGCCGGTCCAGGTCACCGTGCAGCTGCCGGACCGCGGCCGGTGAGCGAGCCGGCACTGGCCGGCTGATTGGTCAATACACGCAGATGGGCGGTGACCGCAGATGAGACTGGGAATCATCGGCGCGGGGCACATCGGCGGGAACATCGCCCGCCTGGCCGCGCTGGCCGGATACGACGTGACCGTGAGCTTCGCCCGCGACCGGTCGGGCCTGAACGCCCTTGCCGCCGAGATCGGCGCGGCGGCCGCCGAGCCCGCCGATGCGGCCCGGGCCGACCTGGTGGTGCTGTCGGTGCCGTGGGGCGCCATCGACGAGGCGCTCGCCCAGGCCGGCTCCCTGGCGGGGCGGATCGTGATCGACACCACCAACCAGTTCGGGCGCGGCGGCTGGCTCGACCTGAACGGCCGGACCGCGGCCCGCTACAACGCGGACCGGATGCCCGGCGCCGGGTACACCCAGTGCTTCAACACGCTCACCTCCGCGTTCCAGGCCGCGGCCGCGACGCGGACGGGCGACGGCCGGGTGGTGCAGTGGATCGCCGGCGATGACGCGGACGCCAAGGCCGCCGTGGCCGAGCTGGTCGGGAAGGCCGGCTACGTGCCGGTCGACCTGGCGGGCATCGACGGCTGCGGCGTGATGGAGGCC
>DASYXX010000885.1:0-1758 GCA_035934395.1 Streptosporangiaceae bacterium | reverse complement strand
GCGCGGTGATCTCGGTGAACCCGCCCGGGGCCGGCAGGCCCGGCTCGGTCGGGCTGCCCATTCCCGGGTACCAGGTCTCGATCCGCGACGACAACGACGCCGGCGTGGCGGCCGGGTCCGACGGCGAGATCTGCGTCCGCGCGGACGGGGTGATGGCCGGCTACTGGAACTCGCCCGCGGAGACTTCGGCGACCCTGCGCGGCAGCTGGCTGCACACCGGCGACATCGGCCACTTCGACGCCGACGGCTACCTGTACGTGGTGGACCGGAAGAAGGACCTCATCATCCGCGGCGGCTTCAACGTCTTCCCGCGCGACGTGGAGGACGTCCTGCTCCAGCATCCCGCGGTCGCGATGACCGGCGTCGTCGGCCGGCCGGACGAGCGTCTTGGCGAGGAGATCGTGGCGTTCGTGTCGCTGCGGCCGGGCAGCCAGGCCACTCCGGCGGAGATCACCGAGTTCGCCCGCGCCCGGCTCGCGGCGCACAAGTACCCGCGCGAGGTGACCATACTCGACTCGGTGCCGCTCACCAGCGTCGGGAAACTGGACCGCAAGGCCCTCCGCAGCCGGGCACGCTCCGCGTAGGGCCCAAGCGCGCCGACCGCGGGCAGTGACAACCCATCGCCGGAGGCGCCCGGTTCACTGCGCAGGGAGCCTCGCAGGTGGCAGGCTAACCTGCCGTCGGAGTGGTTCAGGGTCGTGCACGCGCACAGCGTCTTCTCGCACTCACCCATCGAGGTCATCGAGGAGTGCCTGGCCCATGCCGGCCGGGTCATGACGCGGGACGGCATCTTCGACTTCACCTTCGGCCAGACCGAGGGTACCGAGCACCATGTCTTGGGCGAGGACTTCTAATACCGCGCGGAGACTCCGCTCGGGCTCGCCGGTAAGTACGGCCTCAACGCGCAGCTTATGGAGGATTGGGAGCGGCTTCCCCACCAGCAGTCCAAGATCCGCGCGCCAGGGTCTCCCGCGTGCTCGGGCGGTCCAGCAAGATCGTCGGCGTACGCTTCGTCCTCACCATCCCGTCCGACCCCAGCCGCCTCAACGAGTTCAGTGACTGGTACGACACCTACTCTGCGGCCATCACCGTCCCGGGCTACCTCGCCAACGACGTTCGCTTCGAGAACCCCGGCGCCAGCGGCGAGCGCAACAGCCCGCGCTACGCGACGATCTACGACATCGTCTCCCCCGACCCCGCGACCGCCTGGCCAGACACCGAGCACTCACCCGCCTACCCCACGCACCTGTTCAGCTCTGGCCGCAGACCGACGACACGGTGGACTTGGAGATTGCGGCCTGGTCGCCGAGCGCCTCGGCCAAGGCGGCCTCGACGTCGCGGACCGACAGGCCCCGCACGAACGAGGCGATCACCAGCGACTCCAGCGCGTTGGTCTTGGTCACGTGCGAGCCGAACAGCCGGGAGGCGAACGCCTCGCTGGTGCCGCGTAGCCAGGGCCGGGCCAGCATAACCGGCCCGGCGGTGGTCTTGACCGTCACCTCCCGGTACCCGTTGCGCGACCCGGGCCGGGCATCCTCGCACGCCGCGGCCCGCTGATAGCGGTCCCGTCCGAGGAACTCGGTGACCTCGGCCTCCAGCGCGGCCTGCATCAGCAGTTCGGCGCCGAGTCGGGCGACCTCCTCGAGCACCTCCGGCAGCGGCCGGTCCTGGGCGAACAGCTCATCAATGTGGCAGCGGATACGGTCAGTGGGCGATACTCGTGCTGGCACGGGCGTGGTCCTTCCCTTCGATGACTTG
>DASYXX010000882.1:0-6519 GCA_035934395.1 Streptosporangiaceae bacterium | reverse complement strand
GAGCGAGAGCGACACCCCGTGCGGCACGACCGGAACGCCGCGCGCCCGCAGCGCAAGCAGCGAGGCCGGAGCACGGTCCGGCGCCACGTTCTCGGCGACGACCTCGACGAAGTCCACGCCGGGCAGGCGCGCCACGGTCAGATCGATCTCGGCCCGCCAGCCGATGCCGATGCCAAGGCCGGGACCGGCCGCGCCGTGATGGTCCGGGCCGGCGGACGCCGCCCGGGTCATCCGCCGCAGCCTCCTCCCCCGCAGCCGCCGCCACTGCCACTCCCGCACGAGGAGCCACCTGACGTCGAGGGCATCCCGGCCAGCAGCGCCCGGCGCATCTCTTCGTCCGGCACCGCGCTGAACCCCGACAGCGCGATGCCGAGCAGGACGGCCCCGCCGCCGATCGCCGCCGCATTCAGGGCGGATGCCGGTGCGCCCGAGAACGCGAGGCTGGACGGCAGATCGAGGCCGCGCGCGTGAGCCTTCCGCAGCCGCCGGAGGTGGGCAGCGCCCTTCCTCGTGGTGGCGGACCTCCCCACGGTGGACATGAGCACGAAGAAGCCGACGATGATGCTCAGTACGAACAGCGTGGTGAGGTTGCCGATCGGCCGGTGATTATGTGACCCCTCTATCAAGCGCAGGATTCCGGTCACCAGCAGCGCCACGATCAGCAGCGCCGAGATCAGCCGCAGGGCCCTCATCCGCCCGCGCGAGATGACCAGCCCGTCCGCGCTCAGGTCGGGCCCGATCCTGGCGATGCTCGGATCGGACTTGAGCATCGCGGCGAGGGCGTGGGTGCTCACGCCGTCCAGCGTCACCCGGTCAAGCGCGCCAGCGTGCGGCCCGGTCGGGACGGCCTGGTACGCCTTGGTCACCTTCCCGGTGCTGTCGACGCGCAGCGCGCCGCAGTCCACCCCCTCG
The DNA here is from genome assembly GCA_035934395.1 of Streptosporangiaceae bacterium. Lineage (GTDB taxonomy): Bacteria > Actinomycetota > Actinomycetes > Streptosporangiales > Streptosporangiaceae > JASHPR01. Next base: position 5,607 of record DASYXX010000882.1, on the reverse strand, counting down.
GCGATGACCACCTCGGCCGCGCGCCGCGGGCCCCCCACGAGGTAGCCGACCTCGTAGGGATCCAGCTCGCGCCTGGTCCTGCGGCCCGGCAGGCCGCGAATGACCTGCCGGGTTATGACGGGGATCACAATCGTCAGCCCGATACCCGAGGCGTAAACGCCGAGGAACTGCGGACCAGAAAGCCCCCAAGGCTGGCCCATCGCATCGCTCCGATCAAAGTCGCGGCGGCAGCCCCCGCCCGCCGTGGGCCTCCATTGTGACTTCCCGCGCGGTTACGGCGAAAGGGCTAACGCCGGACGCTAGGGACACCGCTAGGGACGACCCCAGGAACTCTGACCATTGCCGCCGAGCGCGGCGAGCACCATTTCCCGCGGGGGCTCCGGGACCGGCGGTGCGCCGCCGTACTCCCGGGCCGCCCAGCGCGTGCACGCGACGACGTACGGGTCGGCGTAGACCTCGTCCGGCAGGCAAGTCATTCCGTAGATCTTCCAGAACGCGCGGAACGCGACTGGGTCGGACGCGGCGGCCGTGCGCAGCTGCGCGTAGGTGATCCGGCCGGAGTCCGTGGGAGGCGGCGCTGGCTCCGGAGCGCCGAACACGCAATGCCGGAGCGCCGCGAGCCGCGCGTGGTCGATGGCGGCCTGATCTTCGTAGAACGGCACGACATGGCGGGCGACGAGGCCGTCCATGGCCAGCGCCTGCGCGGTCGGGTCGGTGGCGTGCCTGCCGATCACGTCGAGCAGATCCAGGGCGCCCGACAGTGCAAAGCTCAGGCCGCGGCCGAACGTCGGATTGGTGGTGCACACGGCGTCGCCGATCGCATGCAGCCCGGTGGCAACCGGAGTTCCGTCGACGACAAGCCGGCGCAGCGTGTTGTGCAGCCCGGCCATGGGGAAAATCTCGCTGATCGGGTCCGCGACGTCGAGCCACGCCGCGTAGACCGGGATGGTCCGCAGCACCGCGGTGAACACCCCGGGATGCCTGAGCGGCCGGAAGCGGCGATCGGCGGCCAGCGGCGCCACGGCGATCTGGATCGCGCCGTTGTCGCCGCCCCACTTGCCGACCGTGAACTCGTCCAGGCCCGCGACGATCCGGGCTGAGGGAAGCCCGGGAAGCCTCGCCGCCGAGCGCAGCCGGTAGTGACGGCTGAAATACGCCAGGCCGCACTCGGCGCGCCGCAGCAGGGTCGGCCGGGCCCCGATATCGCTGAGCCAGCCGTCGATCGGCGAGCGCCGGCCGCTGGCGTCGATCACGAGGTCGGCGGGAACGTCACCCTGCGCGGTGCGCACGCCGGTCACGTGCGGCGGCCGGCCCGGCACGGCGATCAGGCCGCTGACGCGAACGCCCCCGCGCAGCGTCACCCCGGGCTCGGCCCGGGCCGTTCGCTGCAGTACCCAGTCGACGGTTGACCGCCGCGTCATCAGCGTCGTCAGCCGCTCGTCGCCCGGCCGCGCCGCCTTGTCGGCCAGCGACGCCGGCATCTGCATCCACAGCGGTGCCTCCGCCACCCCCGCGGCGAGCAGCCCGTCGTACACGTCGGGCAGCCGCTGGACCAGGAGCTCACGGGACCTGGCCATGATGTTGTGGGGCTGCACGATCTGCGGTGCCGCGGAGCGGAACGCCGCCGCCGCGGCGGCCTCGACGTCAGGCGCGGGCTCGATCGGGTCTCGCTCCAGCACGAGCACCTCGTGCCCGGCCCGCGCGAGCAGCAGGGCGGCGAACAGCCCCGCCGCGCCTCCCCCGACCACGGCGACCTTCACGCGACGTTCCTCCCGTCGGGCAGGCGACGTACTTGATGGATTAGTACTCTATTCTTAGAGTGCTACTCTAGTGATGTGAGCGAGGTCGTCAAGACTCAGCCCGGCCGGCGGGAACGCAAAGCCCTGGCCACCCGGCACCGCGTGCTCGATGCCGCAGAGGCGCTGTTCGTCCGCGATGGCTACGCGGCCACGACCATGACCGCCATCGCCGATGCGGCGGACGTGGCCGTGCAGACCGTGTATGCCGTGTTCGGTACCAAGCGGTCCATCCTCGCCGAGCTGCTCGAAGTCCGCACGGTCGGAGACGACCAGCAGGCAGCGCTCCGGGACCGGCAGGACTGGCAGGCCATGGAGCGCGAGGCCGACCCCCGCAGGCAGGTAGCCCTGCTGGCCGCCATCGCCACCGGGATCGGCACCCGCATCGCCGCCCTCATCGAGGTCATGGCGGCAGCCGCGGGCTCGGACCCCGAAATCGCCGCCATGTACCAGCAGCGGCAGCAGGCCCGTTACGATGACCAGCGCGCCCTCGCCGAGTCCCTGTCCCGCAAGGGCGCTCTGCGCCCCGGGCTATCCCTAGCCCACGCGACCGACATCATCTGGACCCTCGCGAACCCCCGCAACCACCACGCGCTCGTCTCCGAACGCCACTGGACGACCGACGAGTTCGAGCACTGGCTCGCCCACCAGCTGGCGTTCGCCCTGCTTGCTGATCAGCGGGCGACGTAGGACCCGCGGCCCCTGACGACGTAGACCAGGCCCTCGTCGACAAGGACACGCACCGCCTTCCGCGCCGTCAGCCTCGCCACGCCGAACTCCCGCATGAGCTGCGTCTCGCTGACGTACCTGCGAAACTCCCGCGATCGGGCCCGCCTGGTGCTCCGACCACAGCAAAGTAGAAAGGTAACGTGCCCGCACCCGAGATAACGTTCCAGCTGCTCGACGGCCGCCAGGCTGCTGAGCACGCGGCCGAGTTGCAGGCCCTGCACGCCGAGGTCTACGCCGACCCGTCGTACCGGCGCGAAGACGACGCCGGGTTCGCCGACCGGTTCCGGGTCCAGTGTCGCCAGCCGGGCTTCGTCCTGGCCGAGGCCCGTCATGGCGGCTACCTGGTCGGCTACGCCGCCGGAATGCCGCTCCGGCCGTCGACCTCCTGGTGGAAGGACGTGACCACCCCGCTGCCCGACGAGATCACCGCCGAGCATCCCGGCCGCACCTTCGCGCTGACCGAGCTGGTCGTGCGCGCGTCATGGCGCCGCCAGGGCATCGGCCAGACCCTGCACGACCTCATCCTCAGCCGCCGCCGCGAGGAACGAGCGACACTTACCGTGCTCCCGGCGGCCGCCGCGGCGCAGAACGCCTTCCAGAGCTGGGGCTGGCACAAGGTCGCGCGGACACGAGATCCCCGTCCCGGCTCGCCCGTATCCGACGTGCTCGTCACCGCACTCCCGGCAAGCCGCGCACCCTGACCTCAGGCGTTCCAGTCTCAACGGCCTGGCCGCCCTCGTCGACAACCCCCGCTGACCTGGCAGCCTCCTGCAATGCCGCGTGATGCTGAGGGGGCAGACGAGGCTGGTGTAACGCATGTGTCCCGCCGTCGGCCAGCCGGCGCTGTGCTTCCGTGCGCCAACCGTGGCGTGGCCGCCCGCGACCGGGCCGCCGCCGGTTATGCGCCTTTCGCCCTTTTCCGTGCGGCCTGGCCGTGTGGTCGGTGGCCCATCGACCACAACCCCCCGGGGACTCCGCGGCCCCGCAGGAGCGCCGCCCGCGGCGGCCGGAGGCGTACGCTGGTGCTCGTGAGGCAGGGGGGCCGTGGACGTGAGTCAGCGGCTCGCCTTATGGGCCTCCCGGAACGCTGCGACGTCGTGGTCGTCGGCGGCGGCGTGCTGGGGCTGGCGTCGGCTTACGAGCTCGCGGGCCGCAACCTGTCGGTCGTGCTGGTCGAGGGCGGCCGCGTGGGGGGGCGGCAGTCCGGCCGCAACCTGGGGTTTGTCCGCCAGCAGGGCCGGGCGCCGGCCGAGCTGCCGATGATGATGGCCGCCAGCCAGAGGTGGCGCGGTCTCGGCGATGAACTCGGGTCGGACGTGGAATGGCGGATGGGCGGCAACCTGCGCCTCACCAACGACCCGGAGCTGGCAGGCCGTTATGAGCGCTGGGCGGTCGACGCCGCCGCGCTTGGTCTGGACAGCCGGGTCGTGAGCGACGCCGAGGTGCAGACGATCCTGCCCGGCGTGAGCCAGCGGTGGCTGCTGGGGATCTTCACGGCGTCCGACGGGCAGGCCGATCCCGTCGCCACGTGCCGCGCCTACGCAGCGGCCGCGCGGGCCCGCGGCGTGCAGGTCTGCGAGGGCGTGCCGGCGGCTGGGATCGTTCTCGCCGGCGGCGCCGTGGCGGGGGTCACGACGCCGGTCGGCGAGGTCAAGACCCGCCTGGTCGTGCTGGCCGCGGGATCGGGCTCCATGCGGCTGGCTCGCGGCGCGGGGGTCGAGATCCCGCGGCAGCTGGTCCGCCAGTCGGTCATCCTGACCGATCCGGTCCCGCCGGTCACGCAGGCGGCTGCCTGGACCGGCGAGCTGTTCATCCGTCAGGACGTGCGGGGGCGCCTGCGCCTGGCCGCCGCCGCGCGCAACGAGATCGTCCTCGACCCGGCCGGGATCCGTCATGCCGGGCGATTCCTGTCCAGCTACCTCGCCAACCGCTCGCAGCTGCGCGTGCGAGCCGACGTCGCGAACCTGGCCCGGGCCGCACTCCGGCCCCTGCAGGCCGCCTCGGGGGATGAGCTGTCGCCCCGGCCCCGGTTCGACGACGTCCGGTTCTGCCTGGAACGGGTGCAGCGCTACTTTCCCGGCCTCGGCGCCGTGCGGCTCCAGCAGGCCTGGGCGGGAGAGATCGACGCGACGCCGGACGCGCTGCCGGTGATCGACGGCGGGAGCGGCCCGGGCGGGCTGGTCATCGCGACGGGGATGAGCGGGCACGGGTTCGGCCTCGCGCCGGTCGTGGGCACCGTCGTCGCCGACCTGGCCGAGGGTGCCGAGCCCGGCTTCGACCTGCGGCCGTTCCGAGTCGCCCGGTTCCACGACGGCAGCCGGCTGGACCCGGCGCACCTGATATAAGGCTGCCCCGCGGGCCCAGGCGCCCGGCCCGGCTCACGTGCCGTCGGCGGTCAGCTGCTCGTGCAGGGTGGCCATGTCAGAGCAGATCCACTCCTCGGCGAACACGCCGTCGGCGATCCGGTAGAACTCGTGGCTGATGTACTCGACGGTGCGGCCGGTGGCAGGGATGCCCAGGAACTCCCCCTGGTGGGTGCCGCGGAAGGTCAGCCGGAGCGCCACCTGGTCGCCCGCAGCGACGATGCCGTCGATGTGCCCGTGCAGGTCTGGGAAGCCGCGCTTGATGTACTCGAAACCTTGCCGCCACACGTCCGGGCCATGCCTCTGGGGCACGCCAGCGACGTTCATAACGAATTCCGGGCTGAGCAGGGCGACGCAGCTGTCGGCGTCGCCCTCGTTGAACCGGTCGACGCCGTTGCGCACCAGCGCGATGTTGGCGGCTGTGGTGGCTCGCTGTGTGGTCATCGTTCCCCTCGTGGCGGGCGGAGACATCAGAAAATAGTGTATCATTTTCATCATGTAGTAATGTACCTATATGCGAGACGACCGCTGGGAAGCCGAGCTGGACCGGGTTCTCGAGCTCACGGTCCTGGTCGGCCGGGACATGACCCGCGGCCTGGCCCGGCTGGGGCTGACCGAGGCCCGCGCGCACCTGCTCTGGGAGCTGCGAGCGCGGGGGCCGTGCCCGCAGCGGGCGCTGGCGTCGGCGCTGCGGGTCACCCCGCGTGCCATCACCGCGC
>DASYXX010000881.1:0-1575 GCA_035934395.1 Streptosporangiaceae bacterium | reverse complement strand
AGCCGGTCGGCAGGAAACCGCCGACAACGTCGCACGCCCCGCCGAACAGAACTGCCCGATCTAGCCGACCCGGACCATGATCCGCGTCCACCCGGTCTTCGCGTAGATCGGCGGCTCCGTGAGCGTTCTACTTGAGCTGTTGCGTCACTCAGGGTGATGCTCCAGATCGAAGTAATCCGAGGCCGATCTCCGGGCCGGCCCAGTGCGGTCGGCCTGCCGAAGGCCGCCATCGTTCGCCGGGCGAGGTCCCGCCCGGTGCTGCGTCAACTAATAGAAATGCCCTGAGATGGCTACGGCATGCTCCACATGGCGCGCTGTATGCGGCAAAGGGCGCGTTCGGCTGAGAATCCGAGGCGATGTCACCGGCCTTCTCTTCACGGGCGTTGATGCCGGGTCTCGGCCCAGCGGTGGCCTCTACGGCCGTTTCAAGATCGTTAAGCTCTGGGCGGCGGCGCATGACGGGTGTGCCGGTGTGGCGTGTTGCCGCTGAAATGAGGGCGAAGCTCCGGTAAGACATGGGTCTTCCGACAGATTCGCGTCATCCCTGGAGCTTCGCCGTGGTCCAGTCTGCCATTGCTGTTGCTGATCGTGAGCCGGGTGCGACTGCCGCGCCTCCTTCGGGTGGCGGTGGCGGTGACCTGCTGGAGCTGTTCGCCATGGTGCCGGATGGCCGGTCTGGGCAGGGGCGGGATCATCCGGTCGCGGCGGTGCTGGCGCTGGCCGCGGCGGCGGTCGTGGCGGGGATGAGGGGGTATGAGGCGATCGCGGGCTGGGTGAAGGTTGTCCCGCCGCCGGTGCCGGCGGATCTGTACATGCGCGCTGGCGCCAGCCCGGCGCGGCCGCCGTCGAAGGCGACGATCTGGCGGGTGGTCACCGACGCCGACGCTGAGGCGTTCGACGCCACAGCAGGCAGGTGGCTGATGAGCCGCCAGGCGGCCGGACACGAGGAAGCCGTGGGCGGCGATGACCGGGCGGGGTTAGTGCCGGTCCGGCTGGACGGCAAGACCATCCGGGGCGCGAAGGACGCCGGGGGTAACCAGCGGCATCTGCTGGCCGCGCTGGCCGGGCCCACCGCGCGGGATGCTGTCGTCGCAGCCCAGGCCGAGGTCGGGGCCAAGACGAACGAGGTGCCGATGGCCACCGGGGTGCTCGGCCAGATCGACCTGAACGGCAAGATCGTCACCGCCGATGCTCTCCACACGGTGAAGGCCACCGCCGAGTTCATCTGCGAGCGCGGCGGAGAGTTCGTGCTGCCGGTCAAGGAAAACCGCCAGGCCCTGTTCGACGCCCTCGACGCGCTGCCCTGGGACCAGGTCCCGGTCGCGCACGCCGAAACCGACCGCGGCCACGGCCGGGTCACCACCCGCACCATCCAGGTCATGCCCGCACCCGAAGACCTGCCGTTCCCGCACGTCCGCCAGGTCCTGCTAATCGAGCGCTACGTCAGCGACCTGCACGGCAACCCCCTCTCAGCCGTCGCCGCCCTCGGCGTCGCCAGCCCCTCCCCGGACACGGCCAGCCCCGCCGACCTGGCCGGCTATGTCCGCGGGCACTGGGCGGTCGAGTCCTTGCACT
>DASYXX010000877.1:0-7721 GCA_035934395.1 Streptosporangiaceae bacterium | reverse complement strand
CCGTCGGCCGGGAGCGGGCCGTCGGCCGGGAGCGCGCCGTCGCCGGGGAGCGCGCCGCCGGCCGGGAGTGCGGCGCCCGCCGGATACTCGGGCCGGTCGTACGAGGCCGGGTTGTACGCCGGCCGGTCCTACGACGCCGAGCCGCCGACCGAGGCGGCCGGGAGCGTGCCCGCGATCCGGGCGACCAGGCCCGGGCTGACCGAGCCGGGCGGCGCGCCGTCCGGGCCGCAAGGCTACGACGTGGGCGGGCCGCGCCGGCCGGGGCGGCGATCGCGCGGCCTCCTGCCGGCCGCCGCGGCGGTCGTTGCGCTCGGCATCGGGGCGGGTATCTTCGCCGTCGTCCACGGCGGCGGTGGCGGAGGGGGCGGAGCGGGCACCACGCTCATGATCCCGGGGCCGACCCGCGACATCGCGACCGCCTCAGAGCTCGGCGGCGTCCGCACCAACGAGATCAGCCTCGGCAGCCTCGTTCGTCCGTTCGGTGTGGCCGTCACTCCTGACGGCAGGTTCTCGTTCGTATCGCTGGGCGAATTCGTGTCCGTCCTCGACAACCAGGCCGGCTCGCTGGCCCCGACGCAGGTGGCGACGATCCCGGCGCCGGGGGCAGGGAGCAGCGAGGCGATCACCAGGGACGGCAAATACCTGCTGGCGGCGGAGGGCAGCGGTGCTTATGTGATCAACGTGAAGAAGGCCGAGGCCGGCAACACCAGGGGCGCGGTCATCGGGACCCTCGCGGGTCCGCCTGGCAACCCAGCAAACGAGGTGTCGGTCTCCCCGGACGACAAGTTCGCGTTCATCACCTTTCAGAACGACGGCGACGTGGCGGTGTTCAACCTGCAGGAGGCGATTGCGGGTGGCTTCGGCCATTCCAGCTACCAGGGACTGATCCAGCTCGGGCCGAAATCGGACCCGCAGGCGATGGCGGACTCGCGCGACGGCCGCTGGCTGTATGTGACCGGCGAAAGCCAGGCCGGACGGCTGTACGTGGTCGACATGCGCAAGGCCGAGACAGACCCGCAGCACGCGGTGTACAGGTCGGCGGCGGCCGGAGCAGCGCCCGCGCGCGTGATCGTGTCCGCCGACGGCAGCGTGGTGTGGGTCACCGACCGCGACAGCAACGCGCTGGTGGCGTTCTCGGCGGCTAAGCTGCTCACGAATCCGTCACAATCGCTCGTCGCGAGGGTCAGCGTGGGACAGAACCCGATCGGCCTGGCCTTCGTAAAAGCTGGTCGTGAGATCGTGGTTGCCGACGCCGACTCCATCAAGAAGCCGGGGGAAGGCAACCTCGCGCTGATCAGCACCCAGACGGCCCTGCAGACCCGAGGCCGCGGCGCCCTGATCGGTTACATCCCGGCCGGGACGCCGCGCGAGCTCGCGGTGGAGCCGGCCGGAAGCATCCTGCTCGCAACCGATAACAAGTCCGGCCAGCTGCAGGCCGTCGACGTGGAGAGCCTGCCATGAACCAGTACGGGGAGCCTGGCATGAACCAGTACGGGGAACCACCCACGGCCCAGTACGGCGAGTACGGCATCGTCCGGCCGCGTCGCAGCCACCGGCTCCGAACGCTCGCCATCGTGGTGCTGGCCATCCTCGTCGTGCTGGTCGGCCTGGACTTCGGCGGCCGGGCGCTGGCCGAGAACATCATGGCGTCGCAGATCAAGAACCAGGGTTTCCCTGCGAAGCCACACGTATCGATCGAGGGTTTCCCGTTCCTCACGCAGGTGATCAGCAGGGACTTCTCGGACATCAAGATAAGTTCCAGCAACATCACCGAGGGCCCGCTGGAGATCGCGTCCGTCAACGCCACCATGAGCGGCGTGCACGTCAACCTGTCCTTCAACAGCGGCACGATCGACCGGCTCAACGGGACGATCGATGTCACGTTCGCGGCCCTGGCGAACGCGATGACCTCGCAGGCCGGCGAGCTGGCGAGCGCCCTGGGCGGCGCGGGCCTGACCCTGACGCAGGCGGGCCCCAGCGAGGTGAAAGCCACGATGGACCTCGTTGTCACGAGCGGCACCGCGGTGTGGCGGATCACCAGGACCGGCCATAACGTGATCAACATCCACCTGGTGTCGAGCAGCGGGGATCTGTCGTCCGTATTTAGCGCGATCCAGGACATCAACGTGCCGCTTCCGTCGCTGCCGGTGGGGCTGAGCATCCAGAGCATCAGCGTCACCCCGAACGGCCTGATCGGAACCGTCACCGGCCAGAACGTGAAGTTCCACCAGTAGCCAAAAGGCTGCCGAAATGGCTCAACGGTCGCGTTGGGCATTATGTAGCGGCGCGGCCCGCGCTTGGAGCTTTAAACCGCAAGGCTCGACGGCTCGTAGGGCTTTCTGCTACCGAGCACGGGACCATTCGGTTGCCAGTGCGGGGACCACCCCGGCCTGTCGTGCTGGGGTCCTGATCACATCATGTACGCGCTTCCTCCGGGTCACTCGACTTGGGGATTCGCGGATGGCATCGGGAGGTTGCCGTGACTGAGATCTGGGAAGCGTGCCCGCTTACGACGGGAAAGGAGATCAGCACGGTCACTCATGACGCAAGCTGGTCCCTTCCTCGTGACAGCAGCACCTTGACCGATCAGGGCAGGCAAGCGACACGGGCGTCACTCATTTTACGTAGTCGAAACTCATGCCAGTGAACGATCCGCCATAAGGAGCGCCCTTCCTAGCCTTGTCATACCCCCCGGGCTAGCGACGTCGGCCGGGGCAGTTGAGGAGGTTCGGTGGAAATAGACGAGGTCGCCGCGCGTCTCCTGCGGCAGTACTGGGTGTTGATGCTGGTCTGCATCATCATGCCGCTCCTCGCCATCGGACTGACCGTCGTGAACCAGCCACAGATGTATGCGGCGTCCGCGCGCATCGTGTCCGGCAGCACGGTGCCGGCCAGTAACGCGCAGGCTGATGCCATCGCCAGCCAGATCCAGGGCATCGCTACCGGCCGGACGGCGGCGGCGACGGCCCTGCAGGCCGCCGGGGTCGCGCGGAGCCGGAACCTCAACACCTTCGTCGCCGCCAACGTCAGCGTCTCCGGGCTCGGCGGCTCCCAGGTCGTGGACCTCACGGTGACCGACCGCGATCCCAGGGTCGCCGCGACGCTGGCGCGGGTGCTCGCCCAGGAGGTCGTCACGTCGATCAACAACGTCGGGCAGAGCGGGCTCAGCGCGGCGCTCAGGGCCATCGACCAGGAGATCGTGCGGCTGTCCGAGCAGCACGGCGTGGTCGCGGCGCAGGCCGCGGCGAGCCCTCATGACCAGGACCTGCAGTCCAAGCTGGCCGGGCTCGACCAGGTGATCGCCAACTTCAGCGGCGACCGGACCCGGCTGCTGATCCAGGCGAGCACCCAGGGACTCGCGAACGTCATCGACGAGCCGGCCGTCCCGCTGAAGCCGGAGTCCAAGGCGCTCACCCAGAAGCTCGGCCTGGCGGGTGTGCTCGGCCTGGTCGCCGGGATCCTCATCGCGGCTATCGCAGAAACGATCCGCCCGACTGTGCCGGGCGCGCGACGGGTCAGCCGTCGGCTCGGCGCGCCGTCGCTCGGCCAGCTGCACGACGCCGACATGCACGGGGAGCGCACCCCGGACCTCGAGAACCTCGCCGTACGGCTGCGGCTGGCCGCCATGCACGCGAATGTGTCCACAATCGCGCTGGTCGACGTCAACGGAGAGCATGACCTCGCCGATCTCGCCTACGGCCTCGAGCGGAGCCTGAGGGCGTCGGGAGGCATGTCCGCTCTCGTCGGCGCCGCGGGCGGCGACAACCACCAGGAGAGCCTGGCAGGCGGGCCCGCGCTCGGTGCCGCCGTGCTGGTCAAGGACGGCCAGGTCACAACCGAGAACCGGGCCCTGCCCGTCTATCCGATCGCGCAGATCAAGAACCCCGCCGGGATGGGCCGGGTCGGCATGCTGGTCGTGTCCGGTCCCGTCGCCCGGGTGTCCCGCGTCGTGGCTCTCGATGATCTTGTAACGGCATCCGGCTGGCTCATCATCGGAGTGGTCGGCGTCCCCCGGGCGCAGCGCGTCTGGTCCGGGCGGCGAGATCGGCGGGACGTGCCGCCGATCCAGCACGCTGATGTCCCGGTCGGCGGGGCCGAGCTGACCAGCGACGCCGCAGGACGCGACCGGTGACGAAGCCAGCAGGCGGGGTGCCGTTTGCCAGGGCCGAGATCGTTCCGGAAGCGCAGCAAGCCGCGGTGGACGTGCTGCGCTCGGGCTGGATCACGATGGGCCCGCAGACCGCTGAGTTCGAGCAGGAGCTGGCGAGCTACCTGGGGGCCCGGCACGTCGTCGCGGTGGCCTCGTGCACGGCGGCGATCGAGATCGCCCTGCGGGCGCTGCGCCTGCGCCACGGCGCCGCCGTGCTCACGCCGAGCCTGACTTTCTGCGGCGCGGTCGCCCCCATAGTTCAGGCCGGCCTGCGCCCGTTCCTCGTGGACGTGGACCCGGACACCCTCCTGCCGACCCCGGCCACGGTGGCGCGGGCCGCCCGCCGGGCGGGCGACCCGGCCGCAATGATCGTCCAGCACATGGGGGGCCATCCCGCGGACGTTCCGCAACTCGCCGCCGCCGCGGGCCTTCCGGTCAGCGCGGTGGTTGAGGACGCCGCGCACGGGCTCGGCGCGGAGCTGCGCGGGGCGCGGCTCGGCGGCGCATCCCGCGCGGCGTGCTTCAGCTTCTACGCGACCAAGAACCTTCCGATCGGCGAAGGCGGCGCCATCGCCACCGACGACGAAGAGCTGGCCGGGTACGCGCGTACGGCGCGGCTGCACGGCCTCAGCCGCGACGCCTGGCGACGCTACCTGCCGGGCGGAAGCTGGCGGTACGACGTGATCGAGCCCGGCCTCAAGGCGAACATCACCGACGTCCAGGCGGCAATCGGCCGGGTCCAGCTCGGCAGGCTGCCGGGCTGGCAGGCACGACGGACTCACCTCGCCGGGCAGTATGACGCGGCGCTGGCGGGCGTGCCGGGGCTCGTACTGCCGTTGCGGCCCCCCGAGGGCCGGCATGCCTGGCATCTCTATCAGGTGCGGGTGACCTCGGAGTGCGGCATCTCGCGCGATCGCGTGATCGATGCGCTGAACGAGCGCGCGATCGGTACCTCCGTGCACTTCATCCCCGTACACCAGCTCTCCGCCTACCAGCGGATCCTTGGCCCGGATGAGTGCCGGTCCGTGCCTGTCACCGATCAGATAGCCCTGGAGGTGCTGTCCCTGCCGATGTATCCGGCGCTCACCGATGCCGACGTCATCCGGGTCGCTGGCGCGCTACGCAGCATCGTCGGCGCCGGAGCCCGGGCGGTCACCTCGAGCGAAGGGGGGAAACGTGCTGAGCTTTCCGGGCTTTCGGCCTCCTAAGGGCACCGGCGGCTGGGGGACTCTCGTCGTCGGCGCGGGCGAGGCGGGACGGACGCTGGTGCGGGCCCTGCGGCGCAGCCCCAACTACGGGCTCGTCCCCGTCGGCTTTCTCGACGACGCCCCCGGTCTCGCCCGCGCCGCCGGGCTGCCGGTGCTCGGGCCCATCGCGGCGCTTCCCGAGATAGCGCGCACTCACCGGGTGGACGCCTGCGTGGTGGCGATTCCCTCGCTGCCCGCGCGGCGCCTCGCCGAGATCGTCGAGACCGCGCGGACCGTGGGGCTGCACGTCAGATTCCTGCCGTCCTTCCTGGCCGCGGTGGAGCGCGACGCGCGCCTCTCGGACCTGCGCCAGATCAGGGTCGAGGGCCTGCTGGGCCGCCGCGAGCATCATGTGGTCAGCGAGAAGGCCGCCGCGCTGATCGTCGGCCGGCGTGTGCTGGTGACCGGGGCAGGCGGGTCCATCGGCAGCGAGCTGTGCCGCCAGATCCGCGGTTTCGGGCCCGAGGCGCTGTACCTGCTGGATCACGACGAGTCCAACCTGCACCGGCTGCAGCTGGAGATCACCGGGAGCGGCCTGCTGGACGCCGACGAGATCGTGATCGCCGACATCCGCGACCAGCGAAGGATCGACCAGGTCCTCGCCGACGTCCGGCCCGAGCTGGTCTTCCATGCGGCCGCCCACAAGCACCTGCCGTTGCTCGAACGCCATCCGTGCGAGGCCGTGAAGTCGAACGTGCGCGGCACACAGCACGTGCTCGAGGCCGCGATCAAGCATGGCGCCAGCCGGTTCGTCCTCATCTCCACCGACAAGGCGGCGGATCCGACCTCCGTGCTCGGGGCCAGCAAGCGGCTGGCCGAGCTGGTCGTCCAGCGGGCCGCCGGCGGCCCGGTGATGCTGGCCTCGGTCCGGTTCGGCAACGTCCTGGGCAGCCGCGGGTCGTTCCTGTCCGTGCTGGCCGACCAGATAGCGCGGGCCGAGCCGGTGACGGTCACGCATCCAGACGTCTCCCGGTTCTTCATGACCGTGGAGGAAGCGGTGGGGCTGGTGCTCGAGACGGCGGCCATGGCCGAGTACGCCGAGACCTTCGTGCTCGACATGGGCGAGCCCGTGCAGATCGTGACCCTGGTCCGGAACTACGCCGAGCAGCTCAAGCTGCCGAATGTCGAGATCCGTTACACGGGTCTGCGGCCGGGCGAGAAGCTCTCCGAGAAGGTGTTCTCCGACGGCGAAGAGCGCGTGCCGAGCGCGCACCCGAAGATCTGGGCGGCCCGGTGCGCCGAGCTGCCGGCCGAATTCACCGGCCTGCTCGAGCGCCTTTACGCCGCGGCCGACGACAACGACGCGGCGCTCGCCAAGAAGCTCTTTACCGAGCTCGTGCCCGAGTACGTTCCTTCTGACCGCCCGGAGACGCTCGTCAGCGCCGGCGTGCCCTATCCGGACGGCTTCTGATGCGGGCGGTAACGACTGCTGGCGAGAGCGTGCTGGTCGACTCCGCCGTCGGGTGGGTCTCGAAGCTGCTCGCGGACGCGACAGCCGGCGAGCTCACCGAGGCAGGCCCGGCGGGCGGGACCGCTGAGGCAGGCCCGGACGGCGAGACCGTGCGGCTGGAGATCGAGGCGGACCGCCGGCCCTTCGACCGCGACGGATGGACGCTGATAGGGCGCGGCGCCTGGGCCGCCACGCCCCGCACCCTTATCGAGGACGCCTGCTCGTCCGGGTTCGATCTGCAGGTGGAGCCGCGCGGATCGGTGCTGCATGTCGCGGCGCGGTACCGTCCCGCGCCGCGCACGCAAGCCGCCAACGCGTTTCTAAGGGCTCGATTCAGGCTGCTCGCGGCGCAGACCCTGCTGCATTACCCCGCGCTGTGGTGGGCGTCGGTGCGTGGCCGGGTGCCGCTGCACGTGTCGGTGACCGCCGGCGCCGACGGGGTGACCATGCTCGCCGGGCCGGGCGGGGTCGGCAAGTCGACCCTGCTGTCGGCCGGGCTGAAGCGGGGCGAGACGGCGACCGCGGACAACCTCTGCGCCTGCGACGCGCGCCGCGCCTACGGGGTAGTGGAGCCGCTGCGGGTGGCCGGCGGAGTCGGCCGTGCCGCCGCGACGCATGGCCGCAGAGAGTACCCGTTCCCCGGCCGGGTGCCGAGCCTGGAGCCCGACCGGCTTGTCGTCCTGCGCCGTGGCACCGGATCGACCGCCTCCGCCGGGCCGTTGCCGTCGGCGGAGGCGGCCCGTGAGCTGGTCGCAGGCACCTACATGGCCGGAGAGCTGCGACGCTTCTGGTCGTTCGCCGCGACGCTGGCGCTGGCGACGGGAATCGGGCCCGCGCACCCGGACGTGTGCGGCACGGCCACCTTGCTCGCGTC